>NZ_CP177081.1:0-223280 GCF_046713465.1 Streptomyces griseobrunneus | reverse complement strand
GGCCGTCTCCGGGTCCTTGCAGGCGGTGACGATGTCGGTGAGGAACGCGTAGTCGTCCAAGTAGCCCTCGACACCGGCCAGTCCACCCGTACGCAGGGACTGCGGGTGGGCGCCGAGCGGCGCCTCGCACAGGCCGAGCACGCGGGCGGCGGGGATCACCACCCGGTCCGGCATGGCCGCGATCACCTCGTCGTCGACGATCGCCTCCACCGAGGCCAGGACCCCGTCGGTGGCGGCGTACGCGGCCCAGGCGCCCTCGCCCAGCGGCGGGACGGCCACGACGTTGCCCCGGCGGTCGGCGACGACCCCGTGGAAGAGGGCGAGGCGCGGGCGCAGCGGGCTGAGCAGGGTGACGGTGCGCTCCGGGTCCTCGGGGTGCGGCACCAGGTGGAGGCTGCCCTCCTTGCCGTTCCGGAGGTCGGTCTCGGCGAGCATCGAGCCGGTGGTGGCGAAGGGCTGGCCGAGCGCGGCGGCCATCAGCCGCTGGGTGTAGCTGAGCAGCGACCACATCTCCACCTCGAACGGCCTGCCCTCGGCGAGTTCGCGGTAGAGGCGGTTGGGGCGCGGCGAGGGGAAGGTGTCGCCGACGAAGCCGGTGATCACCTTGCGTACGGCACCGGAGAGGGCGAGCGCGTGGGCGCTGGAGTGCACGGCCGTGGTGCTCACCGTCAGGCTGTGGCTTCCGGCGAAGGCCCGGCACACCGCGTTCAGGAGGGCGTTGGGCCGTGACATCGTTGCCGCGGCGTGCACGTGGTCGCCCTCGCGGACGAAGCGGCGCACCAGGTCGTCGGGGCCGCTTGCCAGATAGGGAGCGGTGGTGGAGGAGGGGCGTTCGGGGGCTGTGGTCATGCGTGCTCCAGGGCCATGACGGAGGTCTGCGATCCGAAGGCGAAGGACAGCGAGACCGCGAGGTCGATCTCGGTGTCGCGCGGCCCCTCGGCGACGTGGTCGTAGTCGCACTCGGGGTCCGGCGTGAGGTGGTTGGCGGTCCGGGCCAGCCGCTGGTGGTGGAGCATCAGCGAGGTGGCGGCGACGTTGATGATCCCGGCCATGCCGAACGTGTGGCCGTAGATGGGCTTGTTGGAGCCGTGCGGCGGCAGGTCGGCGTCGTCGTGGCGCGGCAGCAGACGGCGCAGCGCCCGGCTCTCGGCGATGTCGTTGTACCGGGTGGCGGTGCCGTGGCCGCAGAGGTAGCCGATCTCCTCGGGTTTGCGGCCGGCGTCGTCGAGCACGCCCGAGACGACCGAGGCGGTGACGTCACCGACCAGGTCCATGCTGGTGGCGTGGTTGGCCTCGTTGAGCGCGCGGTGGCCCAGGATCCGTGCGTAGATCCGGGCGCCGCGCTCCCGGGCGGACGACTCGCGTTCCAGGCAGAGCGTCATGGCGCCCTCGCCGAGGGCGAATCCGCGCCGGTCGCGGTCGTAGGGGCGCACCGCGGTGGCCGGGTCGTCGCTCTCGGGCGAGAGCACCCCGTCACCGAGGGCCAGGTAGCAGCGGGCCACCTCGGGGACGATGGGGAACTCGTGCCCGCCGGCGAGGACCACGTCGGCGCTGCCCGAACGCAGCTCGCGCAGGGCGAGGCCGATCGCGTGGTGGCCGCCGACGCAGGCGCTGCTGAGGGTGGTGACCAGGCCGCTCGCGCCGACGTCGATGGCGGCCAGCGTGGCCGGGCAGCCGGCCAGACCGCGGAACATGGCCGTCGCCTTGCCCCCGTACGGGTCCTGCTCCGCGTCGGCCGTGATGGTCTCGGCCCACCACGACAGGGGGCCGCGGGACGAGGACTGGACGATGCTCATCCGCTCCGGGGCGATCTGGCCCCGGGCGATCCCGGCGTCCTTCAGCGCGTCGCTGACGGCGGCCATGGTCGCGAGGATGTCGCGGTTGTACTTCGCGGCGTGCGCCGGGAGGAGGTCCGGCAGCCGGGTCGCGGTGTCGAACTCGCCGAGCTGCGCGGCCGCGTGGACGGGCAGCCCGGCAGCGGCGAAGGCCGGCCTCTCCAGCCGGCTCACCTGTGAGGTCCCGGTGGAGACATGGCTCCAGAAGGCATGGACATCGGGAGTGCCGGGCAGTACGCACCCGATGCCGGTCAGCACGATGGGATCGGAGGGGTCCGGGGAATGGGCTCGGCTGCTGTCCATGGCTCGAAGCTAGCTGCCCTTACATGAGCCTCGATATGGCCGTCAAGTACTCATGCACACTTTATTTGATGACTGCCAGTACTCGATTTCCGGCCCCGTGCGTCAACGCCGTGACCCGCCCCCACCCCGTACACACGTCGGCGGCCCGGCGCCTCCGCGAGGGAGGCACCGGGCCGCTGGGGGAACGCGCGGGTGTGCGGTTCAGGCGTTCTTGATGTCGCGCCGGTCCACGGCGTACGTGCCGGCGGCGACGACCACGACGGAGACGGCCACCAGCAGCGCGACCCCGCCCCAGGGGACGCCGTTGAGCAGCGGGTCGCTGCCCAGCGCCCACTCCCAGGGGGAGACGTTCGCCAGCGGTTCCAGGGCGTCGGACATCGGCGCGATGCCGTGCAGCAGATATCCGACGACGAGCACGCCCGCCGCCACGCCCAGCGCGGGACCGCGCCCGAAGCCGAACCCGACGACGGCGTACGCGATACCCGCGTGCAGCACGGCCAGCAGGGCGACGGTCAGCGTCACCGCCGCCACCCCGCCCGCGGAGACGTCCATGTCGAGGGAGACGACCGAGCCGTACACCGACAGCCAGACCAGGAGGCTGGTGAGGGCCAGGCCGAAAACCACGCAGAGGAAGCGGACCAGGAACACCTGGCGGCGGGCGACCGGCAGCGCGAGCAGCAGTTCGAGCCGCCCGGCCTCCTCGTCGCCGCCGGTCAGGGCGGTGGTGGCGGTCACGGCCATCAGGCCGAGGAGCAGCGGCAGCAGGACGGCGTACAAGTTGCCCTTGAGGTAGCCGCCGGCGCTGGCGATCTGGTCGACCCCCAACGCCGAGGCCAGCTCCGGCGAGAGACCGGTGGAGAAGTCCTCCAGGGCGCCGGAGCTCTCCATGGAGGGCCAGGCGCCGACGACGGAGAGCGCGAGCAGGACCAGCGCGGCCGACCAGGCGATCAGGGTGCGCTTCTGGATCTGTACTCCGCGCCGGAAGATCTCCGAGCTGGGCGATGACATGTGTTTCCCTTCCGGCCGGCCCGGGGGAGCGGCCTTGGTGACTGAGACCCGTGGCGGTGGTGTCCGGCGGTCGCTACCGCACCGGGTCGGCGGCCGGGGAGGGCTCCTCGGCGGTGGAGCTCCGGCTGCCCGGGACGTCCCGCTGGTAGTACTCCAGGAACGCCTCCTCCAGGTCCGGTTCGGGGGCGGTGAGCGTCGTGATGCGGTGCCCGGCCAGGAACCTCAGCAGCGCGTCGGGAGAGCCGGCCCACGCCAGGGAGACCTCCTGGCCCTCCTGCCGGCGGCGCCCCACGCCGGACGCCCCGTCCAGGGCGGCCAGCGCGGTGAGCGGTACGTCCTCGCCCTCCGCGAAGGTGATGTGGAAGCGCTGCGCGGCCTGGCGGCGCAGCTCCTGCGTCGGCCCGGAGGCGGCGAGCTTGCCGCCCTGGAGCACCGCGACCAGGTCCGCGACCCGCTCGACCTCGGAGAGGATGTGCGAGGAGAGCAGCACGCTCTGCCCGTTGTCCCGGGCCTCCTCGACGGTGGAGAGGAACACCTGCTGCATCAACGGGTCGAGCCCGTTGGTCGGTTCGTCCAGGATCAGCAGCTCCGGCCGGGCCATGAAGGCGCCGACCAGGCCGACCTTGCGGCGGTTGCCGGTGGAGAGCCCGCGCACCTGCCGGGACGGGTCGACGCCGAACCGCTGGACCAGATCGTCCCGGCAGGCGGTGTCGGTCAGCCCCCGCAGCCGCCCCCAGGAGGCCAGCGTCTGCCCGATGGTCAGCCGCTCGTCCAGCCGCAGTTCACCGGGCAGATAGCCGATGCGCCGCCGGACCTCGGGTTCGGTCGGGTCCTGGCCCAACACCCGGACCTGGCCCGATGTCGGCCGGGAGAGGCCCATGAGCATCCGGATCGTGGTGCTCTTGCCCGCTCCGTTGGGGCCCAGGTATCCGTAGACGACGCCCTGGGGGACCGTCAGGTTCAGCCGGCTCAGCGCGGTGAAGTCACCGAACTTCTTGGTGACATCGGTACATTCGATGAGAGGGGTCACGTCTCTTCTGCTCTCTCTCCTCTTGCGTCCACGGTCGTCCGCAGGTCATATTCACTGATTACTGAATCTGATCAACAAGGCTAACGGTGCAGCTCACCCGCTGCAACGGAGTGCTCGCTTCCGGTGGCCGGAAATGCTTCGGTCGCAGGGGTGCGAGGCCTAGGCGGGGTTCTGGTTCGCGGCCGACGCGGCCTGCCACCAGTAGCCGTTCTCCACGCCGAGCGCCGCCGCGCGGTCCAGGTGCCCGGAGTCCCGCAGCAGCCGGACCCCCGCCTCCAGGAGTGCCGGATCCTGCGCCGCCACCGAGGCGGCCAGGGCCTGTGCCTCGGTGAGCGCCCCGCCGTCGGGCACCGTGCGTTCCACCGCGCCCAGCCGGGCCAGCTCGTCCGCCCGCACGCGCTCCCCGGGGATCAGCAGCATCCTGGCGGCCACCCCGCGGCCCGCCCGGCGCAGCAGTGAGTGGACCGCGCCGCCGCCCGGAACGGCGCCGACCCCCAGCTCCGGAAGGCCGAACAGCGCACCCTCGCCGGCCACCACCAGGTCGCAGGCCAGGGCCAGTTCGAGCCCGCCCCCGAGCGCGTACCCCTCGACGGCCGCCACCACCGGGAAGGGGGCCTCGTGCAGGGCCGCGAACACGGTACGGAAATGGGCCCGCCGCACCGCGCGGCGCGACAGGTCACGCCAGTCGGGTTCCCGGGTGTCCGCACCGCTGGAGAAGGTCCCGCCGGCACCGGTGAGCACCAGTGCGCCCGTCACGTCGCCACCCAGCTCCGTCAACTCCCTTAACCTATGGGCCAGTTGACTCAACATCTCGGTGGACATCGCATTGCGGCGGTGCGGCCGGTCCAGGGTGAGGGTGACCACCCGCCCGTGCCGCTCGGCCGACAGAGGGTTTTCCGCCATTCCGGCCGCTGTCTCCCGGGGGGTCATCCGCGGGGCCTCAGCATCCTGAACAGCTCCTTGCGCCCGGAGACGCCCACTTTGTGGAAGACCCGGCTCGCATAGTTCTTGACGGTCTGCTGGGTGAGGCACAGCTCATGGGCGATCTCCTCGTTGGAGCGCCGGCGGAGTAAGAGGCCGAGAATCTCCTCCTCGCGCCCGCTCAGCTTCCACTGCCCGCCCGCGTCGGCGCGCTGCGCCACCGGTACCCGCTCGGGCTCGTCGGCCCCCAGATGCCAGAAGCTGCGCCCGCTCAGCACATCGTGCAGCCCCTTGACGATGGACTCGGGCGGGCACGACTCGTGCACGAACCCGGCGGCCCCGCCCCGGATGCAATCCACCACGCTGCGGGGGGCGTTGTCCCTGCTGTAGAGGATGACCCGGGTGCCGCTCCAGTACGCCAGATTGCCGCGCACGCCCTGCCACTGCTCGTACTCCACCAGTGCGACGTCCGGCCGGCGTCCGGGAAGGCTGCCGACGGCGGTCGGGTGCGGGCAGCCGCCCAGTACGGTGACGCCCGGATCACCCCGGAACAGATCGAGAATCGCCTTGCGTATCAAAGGTGACGAGTGCAGGACCAGCAGTCCGCATCTGCCCTTCTCTGCCATACCAGAACCCCTCGTGCTCCAACAGCGACGGCTGCTGCCGTGTGTCGTTCGGCATGTTGTGAATGTGTTGAACCGTGTGATCGGAGCGCGCCTGCCCCGCCTGGTGGGAGTTCACTCCCGGTGTGGGTCCGGGGCGACGGAAAAGCGGGGTTGCGGCGTCTTCGGCGCGCGACCGCATTGCTGCCGGGGCGCCACCGTGTATTCAGGCGGAATGCATTCTTCTACCGACAGTTATTACTGGCGCGTAGACAGTCTGCGCGGGAATGGGATTCCCCATGCTGGACGCTTCCGCTTCCTGATCGGTTCCACTGTCGCGGATACCTGATACCAGGTTTCGGTGCGCACGTTAAGGCTCTGTGACATCCGTGGGAACAGTGGGCCCGGGCCGCACGGGGGGCGACACGGTGGCCGGTGGCGGCCCCGGTCTCCGCGGTGTGACGGGAAAGTCCGCAGGGTCCTGCCGGGACGGCGCAACCCTGAGGGGTTAGCTGGCTGCGGCACGGTTTCCCCCCCCTGGTTGTGCGTTCCAGCCTGGTGGCCACTCAAGGCCGCACGGGGGGAATCATTGCGTGAGCTCCGCCCCCGAATCCAGGTCAACACTAACCGCAGCGCCTCCACTTGTCACGCAGCGGATTTTTACCCGGGGGTCAAGAATATGCAGGGGAAATTGACGCATCCTTTGTTCCTGGTCGCATTTCGCGGCCACTGTCCGGCATCCGACCGTGCGCCGGAGATGTCCGGGTTCACCCGGGGTGAGGACGCCTGGCGGCCCATGCTTAGCTGGAGGCATGATCGATGACTTCCTGTACGGGACCGCCGGGCACACCGGAGCGTTGGCCGAGGTGGAGGCGGCCGTGCGCGCCGCGGCGGCGGCCGAGATCATGCCCCGCCACCGGAAGCTCGCCGCCCACGAGATCATCGAGAAGAGCGGCCCGCACGACCTGGTCACCGCCGCGGACCGGCTGGCCGAGGAACACCTCACCGCCGCCCTCACCGAGCTGCTGCCCGGCTCGGTCGTCGTCGGCGAGGAGGCCGTGCACGCCGACCCGGCGGTCTATGACGCCCTCGGTGGCGACGCCCCCGTCTGGATCGTCGACCCGGTCGACGGCACCCGCCAGTTCGTCCGGGGCGAGTCCGGGTTCTGCACGCTGGTCGCCCTCGCCCGGCACGGCGAGGTCCACGCCTCCTGGACGTACGCCCCGGCCCTGGGCGAGATGGCCGTCGCCGTGCGCGGCCGCGGCGCCACGCTGAACGGCACCCCGATACGCTCCGGCGCGCCCGCCCCCGGCGCCGTACTGAAGGTGGCCATGTCGCACCCCGACTACACCACCGAGGCGCAGAAGCGGGCCCTGCTCGGCCTGCGCACCGAAGGCATCGCCGCCCGCCCCTGCGGTTCCGCCGGGCTCGAATACCTCTCCGTCGCCCGCGGTGCCCAGGACGCCACCGCCTTCAACTGGGAGTACGCCTGGGACCACGCGGCGGGCCTGCTCCTGGTCACCGAGGCGGGCGGCGCCCAGGCCACCCTGTCCGGCACCCCCTTCCGGATCGCGGGCGGCAACGACCTGCCGTTCTCGGCGGCCCGCGACGAGGCCACCCTCCAGCGCGTCCTGGCCGCCCTGCGGACGGGTGGCTGACAGGCTCCGGGCGGCACCCGCGTCCGCGCGGGCGGTGCGCCGGAATACCCTGGGGTTCCGCCTGCCGGCTGACGAAGGAGTCCCAAGGTGCCGTCGATGCTCGATGCGGTCGTCGTGGGGGCCGGGCCCAACGGGCTGACCGCCGCCGCCGAACTGGCCCGCAGGGGCTTCGCCGTGGAGGTCCACGAGGCGCACGACACCGTCGGCGGAGGTGCCCGCACCGAGGAGCTGACGCTCCCGGGGTTCCGGCACGACCCCTGTTCCGCCGTCCACCCGCTCGGCGTCGGCTCACCCGCGTTCCGGGCCATGCCCCTGGCCCGGCACGGCCTCGAGTGGCTGCACCCCGAGGTCGACCTCGCCCACCCCTTCCCCGACGGCACCGCGGCCACCCTCACCCGCTCCGTCGGCGAGAGCGCGATGTCGCTGGGGCCCGCTGACGCGGGGGCCTACCGCCGCCTCGTCGCCCCCTTCCTCGGCCACTGGGACACCCTGGCCGCCGACTTCCTCCGCACCCCCTGGGACGGCCTGCCCCGCGACCCGTACCGGCTGGCCCGCTTCGGCCTGCTCGGCTTGCAGCCCGCCACCTGGGTCTCCCGGCGCTTCGAGGGCGAGAAGGCCCGGGGCCTCTTCGCCGGTCTCGCCGCCCACGCCATAGCTCCCACCAGCGGATTCGCCACCGCGGCGATCGCCCTCGTCTTCGCGCTCGCCGCCCACGAGAACGGCTGGCCGGTGCCGCGCGGCGGATCGCAGGCCATCTCGGACGCCCTCGCCTCCTACCTCCGCGAACAGGGCGGCACCATCCGCACCGGCAGCGAGGTCAAGCGGCTCGACGAGCTCCCGCCGGCCCGCGCCTACATCTTCGACACCTCGCCCTCCGCGCTCGCCCGGATCGCCGGCCTCGGCAGTGCCTACAGCCACTACCGCTACGGCGCCTCCGCCTTCAAGATCGACTACGCGCTGTCGGGCCCCGTCCCCTGGACCGCCGAGGACGCCCGCCGCGCCGGCACCGTCCACATCGGCCCCGACGCCGGGACCATCGACACCGCGCTGAAGGCCGCCGTCGAGGGCCGCGACCCCAGCGTGCCCTTCCTCATCACCGCCCAGCCGAGCATCACCGACCCGTCCCGGGCCCCCGAAGGACGCCATGTCTTCTGGGTGTACGGGCACGTCCCGGCCGGCTGGGAGGGCGACGCCACCGACGTCATCGAGCGCCAACTGGAGCGCTTCGCCCCGGGCTTCCGCGACCTGGTGCTCGCCCGCGCCGTCTCGGGCCCGCCCCAGCTCGCCGAACGCAACGCCAACTACGTCGGCGGCGATATCGCCTGCGGAGCCTTCTCGGGCCTCCAGACACTGATCCGCCCCAAGCTCGCCCGCGTCCCCTACGCGACCGCGCACCCCGCGGTCTTCCTCTGCTCCTCGGCCACCCCGCCAGGCCCCGGCGTGCACGGCATGTCCGGCCACCACGCCGCCAAGGCCGTATGGCGGCAGCTGCGCGCCTCCTCCTGAATCAGCCGCCGGGGGCGGCGCGGGAGGCCGGAGCCCAACGCCGCTGCGCCGCACCGCCGATGTGGCCGGGCAGCAGAGCCCCCGCGATACCGGGTACCACCAGGGAGCGCGACGGGATCCGGAGCACCGGCGCCACGGCACCGGCCGCCGCGCCCAGCACCGCCGCCGCCCCCAGGACCGCCGGCGGCGTCGGCTGCCCCAGCTCCTGGTGCAGGACGCCCTTGACCGGGCCGGCCAGCACGCCCGCCCCCATCGCCCACGGCAGCAGGCGGGGCGGGCCGCCCATGAAGATGGCGTTGCCGAGCGCCCCGACCGCCGAGGTCACCAGGGAGAGCACCAACGGCAGGGCGCGGAAAGCGGTGTTGCGGGCATCCACGTCGGCGTCCCGCAGCAGGAACGCCACCAGGGAGATCCCGCCGACCATCGCCGCCAGGAACATGCCCACGCTGATCAGCCGCCCGGCCGCCATCGCCCGGAACCCCGAGATGGCGTCCTCCGCGAGGCTCACCACCGACAGGATCGGCAGGAGCAGCACCATGTTGGCCGCGGCCACGCTCGCCGCCTCGCCCCCGGTCAGCACCCGCGCGTCGGCCGGCACCATCGTGAGCCCGATGACGGCGGCGGTCTGGAGCCCGGTGACGTAGAACGAGGGCAGGCCGTTGGTGGACAGCGCCCACGTACTGGGCCTGGACGGTCCGCGCGGTGACGTCGACGGTCATGTGGTCCATGCCCCAGCGCGCGGTGACCGCGACGACCGCCGACTCGATGGCCCGGGTCTCCGCCCCGGCTAGGAACAGCTCCCGCCCGTGGCGCAGCGCGAACCGCATGCAGGCGACGGCGGTGGCCTCGTCCACGTCGTGCGGCCCGGGGAAGGCGTACCCCTCGAACTCCGTTCCGTACAGCCGGTCCAGCAGCGTCGACTCGTTGTCCCGCAACCGGGCGAGCTGCTCCCGCCGCTCCCGGCGCCGGGAGAGGTACGTGGCAACGGAGGGCCTGCCGGTCAGGGGGCCGCCCGCCCGGCCGCCGGTGGACGCATCGTCTGAGGACACGGACGGGCCCCTCGCCTGGGTAGCCACCTCCGACAGCGCGGGGAATCTTGATATACCGGGACATTCTGCCCTTCGGGTGGGCGGCCGGGCGGCAGCGAGGCGCCGCGCGTCACCGCGGGACGGCGGCGCGGCACCGTCCGCCGGGCCCGGTCCGCCCGAGCGGGCGGCGCGGGCGCGTGGGGCGCGGCATGATGTCCGCATGAGCACCTCCGTCACCCCCGCGGTCCGCCTGGTCCGCGGTGACATCACCGACCAGTCCGTCGACGTCATCGTCAACGCCGCCAACTCCTCGCTCCTCGGCGGCGGCGGGGTCGACGGCGCCATCCACCGGCGCGGCGGACCCGAGATCCTCGCCGCCTGCCGGGAGCTGCGCGCCTCGCAGTACGGCAAGGGCCTCGCCACCGGCCGGGCCGTCGCCACCACCGCCGGGCGCCTGGCGGCCCGCTGGGTGATCCACACGGTCGGCCCGGTGTTCTCCGGAGCCCAGGACCGCTCCGCGCTCCTCGCCTCCTGTTACCGCGAATCCCTGCACCTGGCAGCCGAGTTGGGGGCCCGGAGCGTCGCGTTCCCGGCGATCTCGACGGGCATCTACGGCTGGCCGATGGACGACGGCGCGCGGATCGCCGTGCGCACGGTGCTCGCGGAGACCGTGGCCCCCGTCGAGGAGGTGCGGTTCGTGCTCTTCGACGCGCACGCGTACGTGGAGTTCGAGGAAGTCCTCGCGATGCGCGGCTGACACCCAGGGGGCACGGCGGCCCCAGGGGCCCCGAGGTCCATGTCGGATTTCCGCCAGCCAAGCCCCTGACCGGTGACCCATCCTGGAGTCATGCACACCGACACCGAGCGCTGCGTGCGGGCCGTCCAGTCCAAGGACGCCCGCTTCGACGGCTGGTTCTTCACCGCGGTCCTCACCACCCGGATCTACTGCCGCCCCAGCTGCCCCGTTGTGCCGCCCAAGGTCCGCAACATGACCTTCTACCCGAGCGCGGCCGCCTGCCAGCAGGCCGGATTCCGGGCCTGCAAACGGTGCCGCCCCGACACCAGCCCCGGATCCCCCGAGTGGAACGCCCGCGCCGACTCGGTGGCCCGCGCCATGCGGCTCATCCGGGACGGTGTCGTCGACCGCGAGGGCGTCCCAGGCCTCGCCTCCCGCCTCGGCTACTCCGCCCGCCAGATCGAACGCCAGCTCCTCGCCGAGCTGGGCGCCGGGCCGCTGGCCCTGGCCCGCGCCCAGCGGGCCCAGACCGCCCGCCTCCTCATCGAGACCACGACCCTGCCCCTGGCTGAGGTGGCGTTCGCCGCCGGGTTCTCCTCCGTCCGCACCTTCAACGAGACCGTCCGCGAGGTCTTCGCCCTCGCCCCCGGCGAACTGCGCACCCGCGCGGCCCGCGGCCCCCTGGCCCCAGCCACCCCCGGCGTGATCGCGCTCCGCCTCCCTTACCGGGCCCCGCTCAACCCCAGCAACCTCTTCGGCCACCTCGCCGCGACCGCCGTCCCCGGCATCGAGGAGTGGCGGGACGGCGCCTACCGCCGCACGCTGACCCTCCCGTACGGCCACGGCATCGTCGCCCTCACCCCGCAGCCCGGCCACATCGCCTGCCGGCTCTCCCTCACCGACCCCCGCGACCTCACCCAGGCCATCAGCCGCTGCCGCTGGCTCCTGGACCTGGACGCGGACCCGGTCGCCGTCGACGACCGGCTGCGCACCGACCCCCTGCTCGCCCCGCTCGTCGACGCCGGGCCCGGCCGCCGGGTGCCGCGTACGGTGGACGGCGCCGAGTTCGCCGTACGCGCGGTCCTCGGCCAGCAGGTCTCCACCGCCGCCGCCCGCACCCACGCGGCCCGCCTGGTCACCGCGTACGGGGTGCCCGTCGAGGACCCCGAGGGCGGGCTCACCCACCTCTTCCCGGCCCCACAGGCCCTGGCCGGGCTCGACCCGGAGTCCCTGGCCCTGCCCCGCACCCGCCGCACCACGCTCACCACCCTGGTCG
This sequence comes from Streptomyces griseobrunneus, assembly GCF_046713465.1. NCBI lineage: Bacteria > Bacillati > Actinomycetota > Actinomycetes > Kitasatosporales > Streptomycetaceae > Streptomyces > Streptomyces griseobrunneus. Next base: position 211,377 of record NZ_CP177081.1, on the reverse strand, counting down.
CCGCCCTCGCCGACGGGACGCTCCGCCTGGGCACCGACACCGACTGGGGACGGGCCCGCGCCGAACTCTCCGCGCTGCCCGGCTTCGGCCCCTGGACGGTCGAGGTCATCGCCATGCGGGCGCTCGGCGACCCCGACGCCTTCCTCCCCACCGACCTCGGCATCCGCCGGGCGGCCGAGCGGCTCGGCCTCCCGGCCACGCCCGCCGCCCTCACGACACGGGCCGCCGACTGGCGCCCCTGGCGCGCCTACGCCGTCCAGTACCTCTGGACCGTGGACGACCACCCCATCAACCACCTGCCCGCCTGACGGAGGGACCCCCGCCATGACCACACTCACGCCCCCGGTGACCAAGCAGCACACGGTCGTCGACAGCCCCTACGGCCCGCTGACGCTCGTCGCCGCCGACGGCGTCCTCTGCGCCCTCTACATGACCGACCAGCGCCACCGCCCGCCCGAGGAGACCTTCGGAGTCCCGGACCCGGAGCCCTTCGCCGAGGTGATCAGCCAGCTCACGGCGTACTTCGCCGGCGAACTCACCACCTTCGACCTCCCGCTCGACCTGCACGGCACCCCGTTCCAGCGGAGCGTCTGGGCGGAGCTGCTGAAGATCCCGTACGGCGAGACGCGTACGTACGGCGAACTGGCCGAGGAGCTCGGCAAGCCGGGCGCCTCCCGGGCGGTGGGCCTGGCCAACGGCAAGAACCCGGTCGGGATCATCGTGCCGTGCCACCGGGTCGTCGGAGCCTCCGGCAGCCTCACCGGTTACGGCGGCGGCCTGGACCGCAAGCAGCGGCTGCTCGCCTTCGAGAGCGGCGGCGGCACGCAGAACGGGGTGCAGGCGCTGTTCTGAGAGCGCCGGCGGGGGCGGGGAGCACGCAGGAGCGGGACGGGGTCGTACCGGCACCGGTACGACCCCGTCCCGCTCCCCGCCCCTCCTCGGCTCAGCCGGTGAAGATCTCCACGGCCGTCCAGAGCGCGAGGCCCAGCATGCAGATACCGCCGATGCGCTGCACGGTCTTCAGCGGTACGCGCTTGGCGATGAACTTCCCCGCGAGCAGGGCCAGCGCCGAGACGGACATCAGGGCGGCGGCCGAACCGATCGCGGTGGACCAGGTGCCGTTGCTCGCCGCCAGGTTGGCGGTGGTGATCTGGGTCAGGTCGCCCCACTCGCTGATGAAGACCGCCATGAACGCGGTCGAGTAGACGGGCCAGAAACCGGTCACGGTCTTCACCTCGGCGTCGTCATCGTCGTCCCCGCCGCTGCCGCGCAGCAGGATGAACGCGCCGAACGCGAAGAGCGAGGCCGAGACGAGCTTGACGGTCCAGTCGGGCAGCAGCCCGATCAGGCTGCCCGCGCCGACGGCGATGGCGACATGCACGATGAACGCGGACGACGTGCCGAACCACACGTAGAGCGGGCGCATCCGCGTGCCCATGGCCAGCGACGCGAACATCGTCTTGTCGGGGAGCTCCGCGAGGAAGATCAGCCCGAAGGCGGTGATGATCGCCAGAGGGTCGAGGTGCATTCCGGGTGGCTTTCTGTGCGAGCCGGGCCCCGGATCTTCGCGAAGCGCCACTGGGCTTTTCGGAGGACCACTCGGCCCGGCATGACGGCAGCGCCCACAGGACGTGGACGTGTCATACAGGACCGAAGGTCTCGCCCGCCCGTGATCACGATCCCCTCAAGGATCCACGAGCCCGGCCACCGGGAACCCGAGGGCTCCAGTGTGTCGACGACCGGTTTGCGGGGCTACTCCCCTTCGCAGCCATCAACGTTACCCCACCGGGCCCGGCGGGAGGGCAGGTGTTCGAAGCGGGGCGGCCTCGGTAGAGTCGCCGTGATCACCCGCACCAGCGATGGTCGTCGTCCCCCTCCCTTCCCCCACCGACCGGAAGTGCCCGCATGAGCCGCCGCCCCCGCAAGGACGTGCCCGCCCAGGGTGTTCCCCGGCCCACCGTGAGTGTCTGCCGGGGCTGCTGCTGCGGCACCGAGAAGATCCCGGGCGTCGATCACGCGGCCCAGCTCATCCGGCTCCGCTCAGGCCTGGAGGGCGCCGCCACCGTACGGGCCGTCGAGTGCCTGGACGCCTGCGAGCAGGGCAACGTCATCGTGGTCCAGCCCTCCGCCGAGGGCCGCCGCGCAGGCGGCCGCCCGGTCTGGCTGGGCCTGGTCAACGACGAGCACGCGGAGCAGGACATCATCACCTGGGCCTCGGCCGGCGGCCCCGGCCTCGCGGACGCCCCGGACATCCTCGACCTGTACGTCTTCCAGCCCTCGCGCCGGGTCCGGGCGGGGCTGGACGGCTGAAGCCGCAGGTCAGCCCGTGGCCAGCCCCGCCAGCAGCCGGGGCAACGCCGTACCGATCGGCTCCCGGACGACCTCGTCGGCGAGTTCGTCGTACGGGGTCGGCTCCGCGTTCACCACGATCAGCCGCGCCCCGTGCTCGGCCGCGACCCCGGCGAGCGAGGCGGCAGGCTGCACCTGGAGCGTCGAGCCGACCGCCACGAAGACCTCGCACGCCTTGGCGATCGTCATTGCGTCGGCCAGCACCCGCGGGTCCAGCCGTTCGCCGAACATCACCGTCGCCGACTTCAGGATCCCGCCGCAGACCGAGCACGCCGGGTCCGCCTCGCCCGCCCCGACGCGCTCCAGGGCCTCGGCCATCGAGGAGCGGGCGTGGCAGCGGGTGCAGGTCACCTCGCGCGCGGTGCCGTGGAGTTCGAGGACCTTGCGGGCGGGCAGTCCGGCCAGCTGGTGCAGCCCGTCGACGTTCTGGGTGATCACCCGGACCGGGGTGCCGGACCGCTCCAGCTCCGCCACCGCCCGGTGGGCCGCGTTCGGCTCGGCGTTCCAGGTGGAGGCGGTGCGGCGCATCTGCCAGGAACGGCGGCGGATCTCCGGATCGGCCACATAGAAGTCGTACGTGACGAGCTTCTCGGCCTCCGGGTCCTTGCGCCACACCCCGTTCGGGCCCCGGTAGTCGGGGATGCCGGAGTCCGTGGAGATACCGGCACCGCTGAGGATCGCGACAAGCGTCATGCGCCGAGCCTACGGATGCGGGAACGCGCCCCGCGAACGCATTTCGGCGGGGTAGGGTCCCGCCATGGCCAAGGTGAACGTCAGTCTGGACGCCGAACTCGTCGTCGAAGTCATGGTCCTCGCGGGTGTCGGCAATCCGCAGGACGCCGTGGAACTCGTGGTGCGCGACTACATCGCCCGCGGCCACCGCACGGAGGCGCTGGTCGCCGAGCGGGAGGGGCCGACCCGGGACGTGGAGATCAAGCCCGAGGCCCAGCAGGGCTGAGGCGGCCCGTCCTGGACCTCGGCCCCGGCAGGGCCGACGGCTTCCATGTCTCCTGCACGCCCTCCGCCCCCTTACGCCCTCTCCGCGACCGGCTTCCCGTCCTCCAGCTCCGCCGTGCCGGCGCCGGACTCCAGCACGTCCAGGGCTGCCCGCACCCGCGATTCCAGCTGCCCCAGCAGATGCCCGCCCAGGTCCGCCGGAGCGACCAGCTTCCAGGAGAGCAACTCCTCCTCCTGGAGCCGGATCGCCGCCAACTGCTCCGGGGTGAGCACCCCGCCGTCGTACAGGTACGCCACGATCGGCGGCCTGCGGCTGCCCCGCGTCCAGTCGACGGCGAGCAGCCGGCCAGGTGCCAGGTCGAGCCCGATCTCCTCCAGCGTCTCGCGCCGGGCGCCCTGCCGGGGGCCTTCGCCCGTCTCCGACTCGACCGTCCCGCCGGGCAGCGCCCAGCCCTTGCGGTAGTTCGGCTCGACGAGCAGGACCCGTCCCTCCGCGTCCCGGAAGAGACACGCGGCGGCGGCCAGGACCCGGGGGAGCCCGGAGATGTACGTGGCGTAGTCGGCATCGGTAGTCGTCACGGCCGACAGCGTAGTGGGGGAGGGGGAAGCGGGCGGTTCCGGACGGCCATGGGCAGATCAGGGGTCGTGCGGATAGGGTCGGGGCGGCGCGACTGCCTGTTCGAAAGCAAGGGATGCAAGGTGACGGACGGAGCAGATGTGGAGACCGCCCGCGTGCTCGTCGCGGCGGACAAGTTCAAGGGCTCGCTCACGGCCGTACAGGTCGCGGAGCGGGTGACGGCCGGGCTGCGGCGCGTCGCCCCCGGCGTACGGGTGGAGACCCTGCCCGTCGCGGACGGCGGCGACGGCACGGTCGCGGCGGCGGTGGCCGCCGGGTTCGAGCGCCGCGAGGCGCGGGTGACCGGACCCCTCGGGGACCCGGTGACGGCGGCGTACGCGGTGCGGGATTCCACCGCAGTGGTGGAGATGGCCGAGGCCTCGGGCCTCCAGCACCTGCCCGACGGGGTGTTCGCCCCGCTCACGGCCACCACGTACGGCTCGGGCGAACTGCTGAGGGCCGCCCTGGAGGCCGGGGCGACCACGATCGTGTTCGGGGTCGGCGGCAGCGCCACCACGGACGGCGGCGCGGGCATGCTCGCCGCGCTCGGGGCCCGCTTCCTGGACGCGGACGGCAAGCCCGTCGGCCCCGGCGGCGGGGGGCTCGCCGAGCTGGCCGAGGCCGACCTGTCAGGGCTCGACCCGCGCCTCGCGGACGTCGACCTGATCCTGGCCAGCGACGTGGACAACCCGCTGACCGGGCCCAAGGGGGCGCCCGAGGTGTACGGGCGGCAGAAGGGCGCGAGCGAGGAGGACATCGCGGTCCTTGACGCGGCCCTGACGCACTACGCCTCGGTCCTGGGGCCGGAGACGGCGGCCCTGCCCGGAGCCGGAGCGGCCGGAGGCATCGGTTACGGGGCGCTCGTCGCCCTCGGTGCCCGCTTCCGGCCCGGCATCGAGGTGATGCTCGACGTGCTCGGCTTCGCCCCCGCGCTCGCCCGCGCCACGCTGGTCATCACCGGCGAGGGCTCGCTCGACGAGCAGACCCTGCACGGCAAGGCCCCGGCGGGGGTGGCCGCGGCCGCCCGGGAGGCCGGGATCGAGGTCGTCGCGGTCTGCGGCCGGCTCGCCCTCTCCCAGGAGGCCCTGAGGGGGGCGGGCATCGCGCGCGCCTACGCCCTGGCCGAGCTGGAACCGGACCCGGCCGTGTCGATGGCCCAGGCCGGGCCGCTGCTGGAGCGGGCGGCCGAGTCGATCGCCCGGGACTTCCTGAGCTGACGGAACGGGGCCGGCGTACGGAACGTACGACCGGCCCCGCTTCCGGCCCCGCTTCCGGCCCCGCTTCCGGCCCCGCTTCCGGCCCCGCTTCCGGCCCCGAGGGCCCACGCGCCACCCGGGGCCCCCGCCTCCGGCTCTGCGGACCGACGCGCCACGGGAGAGCCCCGCTGCTCACCCCCGCCCCTCACCCCCTCACCCCCGCGCCGCCGACAACCGCAGCGCGTCCAGCGCCAGCACCGTCTCGACCAGCTCGCGCGGGTGCGACAGCGACCGTGAGGTCAGCCGTTCCAGCCGCCGCAGCCGGTTGAACACCGTGTTCCGGTGGCACCGCAGCCGCACCGCGGCCCGCCCCACCGAACCCCCGCACTCCAGCCACACCTCCAACGTGCCTACGAGCAGGGCCCGTTCGGCCGGATCCAGCACGAGCAGCGGGCCGAACACCTCCGCGAGCAGCCGCGCGGACAGCTCCGGCCGGCTCGCCACCAGGGCCGTCGGCAACCGCTCGTCCAGCGTCACGATCTCGCGCGTCCCGGGCCCACAGGTCAGCAGCGCCGCCCCCGCGAGCCGGCGGGCGAGCCCCAGCTCCGCGAGACCGCCCACCACCGGACTGACCCCGCCCGGCCCCGCCCCGGCCTCCCCGAGCAACCCGACCGGTCCGGCGAGACCTCCCTGGCCCAGCAGGACCACCCCCACCTTCCCGCACCAGCACCACCGCGCCCCGTCCCCGTCCGGGACCGCGACGGCTCCGCCCAGCACGACCACCGCGTAACGCCCCCGCTCGGGCAACCCGAGCCCCTGGGCCGCGCGCCGCACCTGGTGCGGCTGGGCGGAGCCGGCCAACAGCGGCCCGAGCAGCGCCCCGGCCGACGTCTCCGTCCCGGCACGCTGCTGCGCCGCGGCCCATGCGTCCCGCCGCATCCCCGCCTCCCTCCGCCGGGCCGGTCTCCCCGATGACCGATGAGGATGCCACCGGCCGCGCGGGCGGGAGCCCGCACGTCACCGCCTCTGTGCGCGTGCACAACGAGCCCCTTCGATCGCTGGTCACCCGCATCGAGTCCGCCCCGCGCCGTGGACGCGCGCTCCGGCCGGTGCTGGTCTGTGGCACCACACGAAGCCACACCCCCACAGATGAGCACGACCCACGAGCACGACACGAGAAGGCGGAAGGAGGAGGACGCATGGCAACGCTAGAGATCCGCGCACTGTCCGTCGGCTACGGCCCGGTCCGGGCCCTGCGCGACATCTCCGTCGATGTGCCGGACGGTGCGATCACCGCCGTACTCGGCGGCAACGGCGCGGGCAAGACCACGCTGCTGCGGGCCGTGTCGCGGACCCTCGGCTTCCACCGCGGTACGGGCACCGGCACCATCCGGTTCGACGGCCGCCCCCTGGAGGGGCTGCGGCCCGCCCAGGTGGTGGCCGCCGGAGTGGTCCAGGTACCGGAGGGCCGACAGGTCTTCGCCCGGATGACGGTGGCCGACAACCTGCGGGCGGGAGCCCTCGGGGCGCGCGGCGGACGCAAGGAGACGAGCGCCGCACTGGCCCGCGTCCACGAACTGTTCCCGGTCCTCTCCGACCGGGCGCACCAGCGGGCCGGCCTGCTCTCCGGCGGTGAGCAGCAGATGCTGGCGATGGGCCGCGCGCTGATGGCGGGACCCCGGCTGCTCCTGCTGGACGAGCCCTCGCTCGGCCTCGCCCCGCTGATGGCGGCCAGGATCGCGGAGACCGTGCAGGAGATCAACGCGAGCGGCACCTCCGTCATGCTCGTCGAGCAGAACGCGGCCATCGCGCTGCGCCTCGCCTCGACGGCGTACGTCCTGGACGTCGGCGAGGTCGCCCTGCACGGGCCGGCCGCCGAACTCGCCGCCTCCGACGAGGTGCGCCGGCGCTATCTCGGCGTGGTCGACGAGGAGGCCGCCGCCGACGCCGACGCGGCGTCCCGCACCCGCCGCACCCTGAGCAGGTGGTCCGCGTGAAGACCGCACCGGCCACCGCCACCGGCCCCGCCTCCACCGAGCCGGCCGCCCTCACCGTCACCGACGTGACCGTACGCTTCGCCGGGCTCACCGCCCTGGACGGCGTCTCCTTCACCGTCGAACCCGGCAGTGTGCACGCCGTCATCGGCCCCAACGGCGCGGGCAAGTCCACCTGCTTCAACGTCCTCTCCGGCGTCTACCGCGCCTCCGCGGGCACCGTCCACCTCGGCACCACCGAGCTCACCGGACTCGCACCGCACACCATCGCCGCCCTCGGCGTCGCCCGCACCTTCCAGAACCTGGCGCTCCCCCCGCACGCGACCGTCGCCGACAGCCTGCTGCTCGGCCGCCACCGGCTCACCCGCTCCGGGTTCATCGCCACCGGTCTGCGGCTGCCGTCCGCCGCCCGCGAGGAGAAGCGCCATCTGGACCGGGTCCGGGAGATCGCCGAATTCATCGGCCTGGAGAAGGCGTTGGAGCGCCCGGCGGGATCGCTTCCCTACGGGCAGCAGAAGCTCGTCGAGCTCGGCCGCGCCCTCTGCATGGAGCCGAGGGTTCTGCTCCTCGACGAGCCGATCGCGGGAATGACCGCCGACGAACGCCGCCGCACCGCCTCCGTCGTGGCCAACGTCCGCGACAGCCTCGGCATCTCCATCGTGCTGGTCGAGCACGACATGGGGGTCGTCATGCGGCTCGCGGACGCGGTGACCGTACTCGACTTCGGACGCAGGATCGCGGGCGGCACCCCCGCCGAGGTCCAGAACGACCCGGCCGTCGTCCAGGCCTACTTGGGAGCACCGGAATGACCACGTTCATCGAACTTCTCCTCGGCGGCCTGTCGATCGGTTCGGTCTACGCACTGATCGCCCTCGGTTTCGTCGTCATCTTCAAGGCCACCGAGGTCGTCAACTTCGCCCACGCGTCACTACTGCTGGCGGGCGGATACGTCACCGCCGTCCTCCACGACGACATCGGGTTCTGGCCCGCGCTGCTCGTCGGGATCGCGGGGGCGGCATCCGTCGGGGCGGCCATCGAGTTCTTCGTGATGCGCCGCTACCGGGGCAGCGACCACAGCGTCCTGGCCATCGTCACCATCGGCGTCGACATCCTCCTCATCACCGAACTCACCCGCCGCATGGGCACGGACGTCCTCGCGCTCGGCGACCCGTGGGGCAACGAGGTCGTCCGGATCGGCGGGATCACCCTCGCCCAGACCCGGATCGCCGCGTTCCTCGCCGCCGGGCTCCTCATCACCGTGTTCCTGCTGGCCTTCCGCTACACCTCCTGGGGCGTCTCGATGCGGGCCGCCGCCGAGAACCCGCAGACCGCGGCCCTCATGGGCATCAAGCTCGGCCGGGTCTCGCTCGCCGCCTGGGCCGTCGCCGGAGCCCTCGCCGCCGTCGCCGCCCTCTTCCTCACGGTCTTCCCGACCCCCGGTCTCGAACGCGCGACCTCGCTCGCCGCGCTCAAGGCGTTCCCCGCCGCGATCCTCGGCGGACTCGACTCCACGACCGGGGCGCTCGCCGGGGGACTCATCGTCGGCGTCACCGAGTCGCTCGCCACCGGCTACCAGAGCGACCTCTCCTTCCTCGGCCGGGGCATCGGCGATCTGGCGCCCTATCTGGTGATGGTCGCGGTCCTGCTCATCCGGCCCGCGGGACTCTTCGGCACGAAGGAGCTCGCCCGTGTCTGACACGACCGCCGAAGCTGCCCCCCTGGCGACAACCACCCCCGCACCCGGTGCCGCGGAGAGCGTCACCGACCGGCTGCGCCGACCCCGTACGTACGCCGTCCTCATCGCCTCCGTCCTGCTCCTCGCCCTCCCGTTCTACCTGGACCGCTTCTGGCTCCAGGCCGGACTGTTCGCGATGGCGGCGGCCATCGGGGCCATCGGGCTCAACATGCTCACCGGCGCCACCGGCCAGCTCTCCATGGGCCACGCGTTCTTCCTCGCCGTGGGGGCGTACAGCTACTGCATCCTGGCGGGCGAGAGCAGCACCGAGAACGGCCACGCCCTGACCGGACTGGGCCTGCCCACCTGGCTGGCCGCGATCCTCGCCGTCCTGCTCGCGGGGGCCGCCGGAGGGGTGTTCAGCCCGATCGCCGGACGGCTGCGCGGCGCCTACCTCGGAATCGCGACCCTCGCACTGATCTTCATCGGGCAGCACATCCTGTTCAACGCGGGCTCCCTGACCGGGGGTTACAACGGGCGGGCCGTACCGCCGCTCTCCCTCTTCGGGTTCACCTTCGACGACACCGAAGTCGTCGTCGCCGCCGTGCCGTTCGGATCGTCGGAGAAGCTCTGGTACGTGGGCCTGGCCGCCCTGCTGCTCGCCGCCCTGTTCGCCCGCGGAGTGCTGCGGGGCAGGCCGGGCCGGGCGATGAACGCCATCCGCGACCACCGGATCGCGGCGGGTGTGATGGGCGTGCCGGTGGCCCGCTACCGGGCCGGGGTCTTCGTCCTGTCCTCCATGTACGCCGGTCTCGCGGGCGTCCTGCTCGCGCTGGTCTTCCAGCGGACCGTGCCCGAGTACTTCGGCATGATCCTGTCCCTCGAATACCTCGCCATGATCGTCATCGGCGGGCTCGGCAGCGTCGCGGGAGCCGTCGTCGGCGCCTTCTTCGTCTCCCTGCTCCCGCAGGTGCTCACGCACTACAGCGACTCCCTCCCGCTGGTCTCCGCCCCCGGTACGGGCGGTCTCGCACCGGGTGAGGCATCCCGCTATCTGTACGGCGCCGCGGTGGTCGCGGTGGTCCTGTTCCTGCCCGGCGGCCTCGCCCGCCTCGGCATCGCACTCCCACGAGTCACGCGTCCGAAGAAATCAGGGGAGAAGTAATGAAACTCAGAGCGCTCACGGCCGTGGTCGCGGCCCTCACCGTCACCCTCGTCGGGTGCAGCGGCAAGGCGACCGAGGGGAAGGGGGAGGAGCAGGACAAGGCCGGGATCAAGACGGGTCCCGGGGTCTCCTCCTCGACGATCTCGCTCGGTGTCCTCACCGACATGACCGGCGTGTACGCCTCGCTCGGCAAGAGCGTCACCCAGGCCCAGCAGCTGTGGGTGAAGCAGATCAACGCCAAGGGCGGCATCTGCGACCGGAAGATCGAACTGACCGTGCGGGACCACGGCTACGACCCGCAGAAGGCGATCGCCGGCTACACCGAGCTGGAACCGAAGGTGCTCGGCTTCGCCCAGTTCATCGGCTCCCCGTTCGTCGCCGCCGTCGAGCAGCGCATCGACGGCAAGGACAAGGGGCTCGTGCTGCCGCAGGCCTGGTCGGCGAACCTGCTCGGCTCCCCGTACATCCGGGTCGTCGGCGCCACGTACGACATCGAGACCATCAACCTCATCGACCACCTGCTCAAGGAGAAGCGGATCGCGAAGGGCGACAAGATCGGCCATGTGTACTTCGAGGGCGACTACGGCGAGAACGCGCTCACCGGCTCCAAGCACGCGGCCAAGGAGGCCGGGCTCACCGTCGTCGAGCAGAAGATCAAGCCGACCGACAACGACATGACGGCCCAGGTCGCCGCGCTCAAGCAGGCCGACGTGAAGGCAGTCGTCGTCAGCGCCGGTCCGCGCCAGGCGGCCTCGCTCGTCGGCGTCGCGGCCGCCACCGGCTTCAATGTCCCCGTCGTCGGCAACAACTCGGCCTACGCACCGCAGCTGTTGAAGACCCAGGCGGGCCCGGCCCTGCTGAAGGACTACTACATCGCCTCCTCCACACTGCCCATCGGCGACCCCGGCGACGGGCCGTCGCTGCTGGCGAAGCAGTACGCGTCGCAGTACCCGAACGACGTCCTCGACAACGGCGTCGTCGCGGGCTGGACGGCGGCCTCCATCTTCGGCGAGGCCCTCGACAAGGCGTGCGACAACAAGGACCTCACCCGGGAGGGCGTCGACAAGGCGCTGCTCACGATCAAGGGGTACGGAACCGAGTTCGGGGTCTCCCACGACTTCTCCGACCCCGCGGCGCCGTCCACCCGGGAGAGCGTCATCATGAAGCCGGACGCCACGGTCCCCGGCGGACTGAAGGTCATCAGCCCGGCCTCGGTCTCCCCGGCGGCGAAGTCGTTCACGCTGAAGTGACCGGCTGAGTACGGGTGTGGGCCCGGCCGTCGTCCTGCGGCCGGGCCCACACCCTTGCCCTGCTCAGCTGGTGTACGCCTCCACCTCGGAGAGCTGGGCGGCCGGCCAGCCGGTGTTGCCGGTGAACGTCAGCCGCAGATAGCGGGCCGAAGTCCCGGGCAGTGTGACGGTGGCCGTGTTGCCGCTCGACGGGTTGAAGCTGTAACCCGCCGATCCCTTCAGGGTGTTGTACGTGCTGTTGTCGGTGGACCCCAGCACGCTCAGGGTCTGGGTGCGCGTCGCCCAGGCGGCCGCCGGGGGCAGCTTCAGCACCACCCGCTTGACGGCCTTCGCCGCACCCAGATCGACTGTGAGGGTCTGCGGGAAGGCGTTGTTACGGCTCTCCCAGTACGTGTTCGGGTTCCCGTCCACCGCGTTCCCGGCGCCGTACACGTCGACGTGGCTGCTCGCCGTCACCGCACGCCCCTGCGCGAGATTGCCGGTCTCCTCCGGCGGGTCGGTCGGGCCGGGCGGGTCGGTGGGACCCGGCGGGTCCGTGGGGCCGCCGGGGCCGCCTCCGGGGACCCCGCCGTTGGTCCACACGGGGGGCGGCCAGACGCCCGTGCAGGCGGGCGGATCGGCGTACCAGCCGGAGTTGCCGGAGCCCCGGGTGATCTGGAAGCCCGCGCCGACACAGTTGTGGATCGGGTTGGACTGGGCGATGTTGGTGGCGACGACATCGGTGAACGTCGCCCGGCCCGGCGACTGGATCTGGAGCGCGTAGGTCCCCGCGCCGTCGATCTTCACCCGGTTGAAGTTGAGCCCGTTGCTCGCGCCCTCGATGAGGTGGATCGCGGCGTAGGAGCTGTCCAGGATCTCGGTGTCGGTGACATTGATCGTGGCGCCCTGGATCGGTTCGTTGAGACCGCTGAACCAGACCGCGCCGACCCCGAACTGCCAGTTGAAGTCGTTGTTCCCGGTCCGGATGAGGGTGTTGCGGGCGGCGGTGTGCGTACCCGAAACAGCTGTTCCCCGGCCGGAGTTGACCCCGGGGTAGCGGTTGGCGATGTGCAGGCCGCCACCGTTGGTGATGGAGTCCGACATGACGTTGTCGGAGATGGTGATGTCCTTGCCGCCGTAGGTCACGATGTTGTTCGCCAGGATCGGCAGGATGACGGTGTTGAACGTGAACTTGTTGTTCACGTTCGGGATGTTCTCCGCCCACATGGCGAGCCCGTCGTCACCGCTGTTGCGGACGAAGGTGTTGGTGACGGTGGAGTTGGTGACGCCGTAGTGGAAGTTCACCCCGTCGGCCGTCTGGTCCAGGATCCGGGTGTTCTTCATGGTGAAGTTGTTCATCGGGCCGGTCAGCCAGGCGCCGCACTTGGTGTGCTGGAGCAAGAGGTTGTCGACGACCGAGTCGGACAGGGAGCCGCCGATGGCGTTCACCTGGTCGTCGTCGATCCGCTCGCGGATGTCGCCGATGATCGCGAAGTCCTTCAGCGTCACATTCGAACTGCCGCCCTGGGAGGCGTACTTGCCGTAGACGCCGACGGCCTTGTGGCGCTCCGTGGGATGCCGGCCGGTCAGCACGCTGTACCAGGGACCCGCCCCGCGCAGCGTCACCTTGTCGACGATGATGTGGTCCTGGACCTTGAAGGTCCCCTGCGGGATGTACACCTCCCGGCCCTGGGTGCGGCCCGCATCCACCGCCGCCTGGATCTTCGCCGTGGCGTCCGCCGCGCCGGTCGGGTCGGCGCCGAAGTCGCCCACCACGTCCAGTGCTCCGGAGGGCTTGCCGATCGGTGCGGCGACCTGCTCGAAGTCGGCGAGGTCGATGGTGAACGTGGGGGACTGCGCGGTGGAGGAGACCTGGAGGCGGACCTTGGTGCCGGCCGCCAGGGTGGAGCCGAACATCGTCCGGGTCTCGTCGTAGAAGTGGTGCGGGTTGGTGTCGCCGGGGTTGTTGTTGAAGGGGTAACCCCCGTAGTACCAGCCGTACTTCGAGGTCACGGGCACGCTCTTGAGCTGTGTTCCGTTCACCCGCACGTCGATCGAGGCGTCCCGGCCCGTCCCGGCGGCGTTGTCCGGCAGTGAGTAGCGGAAGGTCATCGCGTTCGCCGGGGCGGTGAGCGTGAACTCGACGTACTCACCGACCGCGTCGAGCGTCACGGCCTGGCGGCCCGAGGCCTCCGAGGGCAGTGAGCCGTAGAGCCGGTTCGGCCCGATGAGCGTGCCGTTGGTCGCGGCGTACTCGGCCTCCTGCTCCTTGAACGGGACGGTCGCCCCGCGTCCGGGGACGTTCAGCGGGGAGGGTGCGGGGACGGCGGCGGCAGCGGCTGGCGGCGCACCGGCCACCACGAGCGTGGTGGCGGCGGCCAGCGCGGTGAGGGCCAGCGCCAGGGAGGCGGACAGGGAGCGCCGCAGCATGCGGCCGGGGCGTGGGGGTGGTGGGGGAGGGGTCACGGGAGGTCCGTCCTTGCGGCTCGGGGGCTCTGCGGACGCCCTGAGGCTAAGAGCAGCCCCGCAAGGAAGTCTATGCCGCTGCGCAAAATATTGCTCTGGACGCTCAAATTAGCGACTCGGGGCGGAATGTGACGTGCCCTCACCCCTGGTGGACGATCAACCGGCCCCGGCTTCAGGCGAGATGCTCAGACCTCGCGGCCGTCCATCCCGATGTACCGGAAGCGCCCCCGCTCCACGCGGTAGATGAAGACCCCGGTGCCGGTGTACATCCCGTTCGCGGGCTCGAACGCATAGCTCTTGGAGACGCCCTTGTACCGCGTCGACCGCAGCACGGGCAGCATGTCCTGACGCGTCACCGTCTCCCGGCCCAGCCCCTCCGCGCAGGCCGCGATCAGCCCGACCGCGTCGTACGCCTCGGCCGCGAGCAGCGGCGGCGCACTGTCGAAACGCTTGCGGTAGACGGCCGCGAAAGGATGCACCGAGGGTACGGAGGCGGGGTCGGCGGCCGTCGACACGACCAGCCACCCCGCCGCGTCCTCGCCCGCCTCTGCCAGGAACCGGGGATCGTGCACGGCCTGGGTACCGATCTTCGGCCCCAGGAACCCGGCCCCGGTCAGCGCCCGCGCGAACCGGCCCGCATCCCGCCACCCGCCCCCGTACACCACCGCCCCCGGCTTCTTCGCGACGATCCGCTCCGCCTCGGCGTCCAGATCACGGGTGCCCTCCCGCACGGTCTCCGCGAGCACCGTCCTGCCGTTGCCCCGCAGCCCAGCGTCAAGGAACCGCGTGGTCTGTCGGCCGTACTCGGTCCCGTCGTCCACCAGCGCCACGGTGTCGATCTCGTACGCCCCCAGGAACTCCGCCACCGGCAGCATCTGCATGTCGTTGCGCGGGCGGGCGCAGAGGAAGATCCGGTTCAGGTTCCTGGTGTCCCCGTCGACCACGCTGAGCAGCGGCAGCGCCGCCTCGTCGTACGCGACCAGCGCCTTGCGCGCCGCGTCCGTGCCGGTCGCCCCGATGGCCGCCACCAGCAGCGGATCCTCGGCGAACCTGCGCACCGCTGCCTTCGCCCGTTCCTCGTCACCGCCGTCGTCGGCGGTGGTCAGGCGCAGGGTGAACGGCGCGTCCTTGCGCGCGTTGTGCTCCTCGACCGCCAGGAGCGCCGCCCGCTCCTGGCCCTTGCCGGTGGCCGCCGAGGGGCCGCTGAGATCGGCCTGCAGCCCGATGTGGAGCTCCGGCCGGGCCGCCGCCGTCTCCCCGCCCTCCTTGCCGTCCCCGCCCGGGTCCTTCCCGTCCCCGAACGCGGCCAGCCAGGCGGTGGTCCCGCCCGCGGCGGCGAGGACCGCGCCGCCGGTGACGTACGCGAGGAAGCGCCGACGCCCGGGGGAGGCGGGGACAGCGGTGGCGTCCCTGCCGCCGGCACCGGTCGCGGCCGTGTCCACCGTGGACCCGGCGTCCAGGCTGGTCGCCTCGATGTCGGGGAGGGCCAGCATCCGCGCGGAGCGCTCGGCGATCAGATGGGTCACCGGGCCGGGCAGCCAGCTGCCTCCCGACGCGTCCTCGGCGAAGGCCCGCCGGATGTCCCCGGCGGTCGGCCGCCCCGCCGGCTCCTTCGACAGGCACGCCTCCACGACCGGCAGCAGCCCGGGCGGCAGCGCGCCCAGCTCCGCCGGGTCGTGCACCGTACGGAAGAGCATCGCCTCCACGGGGCCGCTGCCGAACGGCCGCCCGCCGGTCGCCGCGTACACCAGGACACAGCCCAGCGAGAAGATGTCGCTCGACGGGCCGATCCGCCGCCCCTGCGCCTGCTCCGGCGAGAGGAAGCCGGGCGAACCGACGATCGCGTCCGTCGCCGTCAGGACCGTGTCGTCCAGCGCCCGCGCGATCCCGAAGTCGATCAGCCGGGGACCGTCAAGACCCAGCAGGACGTTGCCGGGCTTCACGTCCCGGTGCACGAGCCCCGCCCCGTGGACGGCCTCCAGCGCCTCCGCCAGCATCGAGCCGAGCGCCCGCACACTGCGCTCGGGCAGCGGCGCCCCGCCCCCCACCGCCTCGCTCAGCGCGGGCCCCGGCACGAACTCGGTGGCCAGCCACGGCGCGCCCGCCTCGGTGTCGGCGTCGACCACCGGCACCGCCCACCGGTTGCGCACCTGCCGGGCGATCGCCACCTCGCGCCGGAACCGGGTGCGGAACCCGGCGTCGTCCGCGTACTCGGCCCGGATCAGCTTGATGGCCACCAGCGCGCCGCCGGGCGACCGGCCCAGCAGGACCACGCCCATGCCTCCGGCGCCGAGCCGGCCGAGGATGCGGTACCCGGCGATCCGCGCCGGGTCGGTGGAGCGGAGTGGTTCCATGAGGTGTTACGTCCCCGAATCGTGCCGTGCGCCCTCAGGCGCGATCTCCAACAGGACCGGTCTGACGGTCACTTCAGCTCCAGCTCGACGCGGTAGAGCACCTTGGCGCCGCCCTCGGCGGCGATCCGCAGCAGGTCGGAATTCTGGTAGCCCTTCGCGCCCTTGACCGAGACGGCCGTGGTGACCGGCCCGATCCGGGACTTGGACCAGACGTAGTCCTGCGTCCCGCCCGAACCGGGACCGGTGTACTTCCCCGCCTCGAACAGCGAGGCGTCCGCATTGCGCACGTCCTTCTGGTCGAACTGCAGGGACATCAGCCCGCTCAGCCGCTGCCCGCCGCCCAGCTCCTGCGCCGGGCAGTGGAAGCTCTCCTGGACGGTGTCCTTGATCTCCCGGTCCGCGCCCGCCACCGTCTTGTGCACCGTCACGGTCACCGCCCCCTGGACCCGCCCCTTGCCGTCCTGGGCCGGGACGTCGAGCCGCCGGGTGAAGGTGTCCAGCACCCCGTCGGGCAGCCCGGTCCGGCTCCAGACGCAGGAATCGGCCAGCACCGGCCAGGTGCCCCCGCTCTCGTACGGCGTCGCCCGCACCATGCCCGCCGTCCAGTCGGCCTCCCCGAGAGCGGTGTTGCGCGTCAGCCTCCGGGCCTCCGCCGCCGTCTTGGGGACCCGGGCCGGGTCGGGTGTGAACTCGTAGGCGCTGGGCAGCGCACCCGGCTCCCCGGTCTCCCCGGGCTTCTTCGGATCGGGCGTCCCGGACGGATCCGCCGGCTCCCCGGCCTGCCGCACGGAGCCCGACGGCTTCGCATCCGGGCCCTCCCCGGTCTTCGTCCCCGAGCTGCCGCAGCCGGCCAGCAGGACCCCCGCCGCCGCGACCGCCACCACACGTGCCCCGTTACGCCTGTGCTTCATCGCCGGACCCCCGTCGTCCCCTGCTCCGCGCCCGGTCCGAGGTGGCCGGGGCGTCGGGTGCGAGGCGATTCTAGAAGCCCGGCGCGCCGGGTTGACGGGAACCCGGTACTCATCCCGCTGCCGAAACTTCTCAGCCACCGGGAGGGGTTCGCCTCTGGTGCGGGGGATCGGTCCGTGGTAAATGGCGGCGGCTGCGGGTCCCGGTGGCTGAAATCAGGTCATGGTGCGCGGGCGGAACTCCCGTACAGCGGGGGCGGCGGCGGGGAGTCGGCCGCCCTGTAATCACCGTGTACGGGTTCCGTGTTCGGCGGAAAATTGGTCTGGACCACCTGGGGCGGCGGTGGTTAGCTCGACTCCGGGCCCGGGGCCGCCGCGCTGCGTGCCGTGCCGTTTCCGCCCGGGCTTCCGCCGCTTGCCCACGCTTCTGCTGAGGGGATCCATCCCGTGATCGACATCGTGGCCGTGCTCAGGGCCGAGGACGCCGTTCTGGACTTCCTCTCCGTGCTCACCGCCCCCGGGCCGACCGGCCGGCAGGACGAATCCCCCGAGGTCCACGTCCTGTTCGGCGACACGGCGGAACACCTGGTGCTCCCCGCGGGCGTACCGACCGCCGAGCGCCTCGACGCCGTCGCCCGGCACGTCCGGCCCGTGGACGAGAGCGCCGCGTCGCCCGGGCCGGCGGCGCTGGCCGCCCTGATCGAGGCGGCGGCCCAGGGAGCCCCGGCCCGGCTCTGGACCCACTCGCCCGCCGACACCCGCCGCAGCAGGGGCCGCCTCGGCCGGGACGCCGCTGCCGCCGCCCCGGACGGGCCGCCCGTCCTGCACGCCGTCGGCCACTCCCCGTACCTCCAGTTCATCAGCGACCTCGACCGGCCGCTGGACCGCGCCGGGGCCGAGGCCAAGCTCGCCTTCGTCAACCGGCACTGCGGCCACCTGCTGCGCACCGAATCCGCCGAACACGTCGTCGCGACCGGGCGGGTCCATGCCACCGAGCGGTTCTTCTCCGCCGGGCCCGAGGAGCGCGAGCGGCTGTTCGCGCTCCTGGCCAGCCTCGACGAGGACGCGGCCTCGGTGCCCGACCCGTGGGAGTTCGCCACCTCCGCGTACGAGGCGGAGCGGCTGGACAGCACCGTCG
Source organism: Streptomyces griseobrunneus (assembly GCF_046713465.1). Lineage (NCBI taxonomy): Bacteria > Bacillati > Actinomycetota > Actinomycetes > Kitasatosporales > Streptomycetaceae > Streptomyces > Streptomyces griseobrunneus. Next base: position 193,330 of record NZ_CP177081.1, on the reverse strand, counting down.
CGTGGATCGCCGGACACTGTCCGCCCGGCAGCGGTCACCTCGTCGAGGTCGGCGCCTGCGAAGGCGCGCTCACCACCCGGCTCGCGGAGAAGGGCTTCACCGTCCACGCGACCGAACCCAACCCCGCCTTCCGCCGACGGCTGACCGACGCCGTCGGAGAGACAGCCCGGGTCCACCCCGCGTCCCTGGAGGAGCTGGCCGCCCGGCCGGAGCTGCCCGGAGCGGCCTACCTCCTGATCGAGATGCTCTACTACGGCCAGGACCTCGCCCTGCTGGACCGCCTCCCGGCCGATCTGGTCTTCGTCGCCCTCGAACCCGAGACGCTCGCCACCCGGCTGACCCCCTGGCTGGAGAGCGCCCCGCACTGGGAGAAGGCGGACGAGACCCCGCTCGTCGCCCCGGCGCTGGAGACCGTCTGCGGCGGCCGCGCCTACCTCAGCAAACGCGGCAGCATCGGCGTCCTGCTGCGGCGCACCGGCGTCTGACGGAGCCGGCCATGTACGACGTCTGCGTCGGGCTCGGCTACCACTGCGAGTCGACCTACCAGCTCCGCCGCATCACCGGCGTCGAGCGCGCCCACTTCTTCGACTGGCTCGACCTCGACCTCGTCGCCGTGCGGGAGATCATCGAGGCCGACTTCGCCAACGTACTCCGCCCCGGCCTGAGCGAACCGTTCAGCAACGGCCTCTGCGTACGGGACCGGGGCTCGAACATCCGCTTCTTCCACGACTTCCACGCCCCGGACGGCACCCCGCTGACCCCGGCGCTCATCGCCGAGCAGCATTCCGCGGTCCGGGAGAAGTTCGCCTACCTGGCCGACCGCTGGCGGGCGCTGACTGCCTCCCGCTCCCGCGTCCTGTACGTCCACCACGACGCCTTCGACGAGAGCGGCGCCGGCGACCTGGCGGCCCTGCACGGCCTCCTGCGCTCCCGCTACCCGGACCACGTCTTTGATCTCCTCTGGCTGCGCCGTACGGCCCCGGAGGACGCCACCGCACTCCCGCCCGGCATCACCTGGTCAACCGTCGCCGCCCAGCCGGGCCGCTGGGAGGGCAGCGACACGGCCTGGGACACCGCCCTCGCCCCGCTGGACGTCCCCCGGGCCCCAGCGCCCTGAGACCGCCCCCATCCCTCCGGAGGAACCGTGCCCGTACCACCCCCCTGGCGCACCCTCGTCGTCTCCCCGCACTTCGACGACGCCGCGCTCTCCCTCGCCGGGCTCCTGCCCACCCTGTCCGGCCCCCTCGCCGTCGTCACCGTCCACGGCGGGCCCCCGCCGCCCGGCGCCCCCGTCTCCTGGTGGGACAGCGTCTGCGGCTTCACCACCGCCGCCGAGGCCCACCGGGTCCGCAGCGCCGAGGACGCCCGCGCCTGCGAGCTGCTGGGCGCCGAGCAGGTCCTGATCGACCACCCCGACGGCCCGTACGTCACCGAGGGCGACGGACCGGACGCGCTCGACGCCCTCCTGGGCGGCCTCGGCCCCACCACCCGGGTCCTCGTCCCGCTCGGCACCAACCAGCCCGACCACGAGGCCGTCCGGCTCCGCGCCGAACGCGCCCTCGCCGCGGCCGGCGCTCCCGCCCCCCGGGTCTACGCCGACCTGCCCTACACCGGGCACCTGCCGGAGTGGGGCACGCCCGAGGCGTCCGGGGCACTGGCCGCGAGCCAGAAGTGGGGGGCCGCCTACCAGAAGCTCACCCGCCGCCACCGGGTCACCGTCGAGCGCGAGCTGGTGCTCTCCGACGAGCAGTGGGCGGCCAAGCGGGCGGCGGTCCTCAGCCACGCCTCCCAGCTCGCCGCGCTCGCCCCCGACCACGGGAACTTTCTCGCCAGGTCCGGCCCCCTGCGCGCCGAGCTGATCTGGAGCCTGGAACCTCAAGGCTGAGCCCCCCCCCGGAACGCACGAAGGCCCGGATGCCGGGGAGCATCCGGGCCTTCGCCCTGTCTGTATGCGTAACGCTGTATTCGTAACGCTGTGTTCGTACCCGCTACGGCAGCTGTGCCGCCCGCGCCTCACGCCGGTTGTCACGGAACGTGTTGACCCGTCGCGCGGTGGCGAAGAGCGGGATCACCGCACCGAGGACGACCTGGAGCGCACAGCCGGTCTGGAGCAGCAGCTGACCGCCCGGCGCGTCGAACGCCCACGCGGCGAGCAGCCCCATCGCGCCCACGATCCAGCTGAGCATCGCCACCGCGAGGATGCCCCGCGGCTTGGGGTACTCGACCCGGCTCACCATCAGCCACGCCACTCCGATGATCGCGAGCAGCGTCGGGACGAAGGGCAGCTCCAGGAGCACGATCGAGACGACCGTCAGCGCTCCGAAGGGGCTCGGCATGCCCTGGAACATGCCGTCCTTCAAGGTCACACAGGAGAATCTGGCCAGCCTGAGCACCACCGCCAGCAGCACGACGATCGCCGCCAGCGCCGACACCCGCTGGTGGGCGTCGTCCGCGACCATCCCGTACACGAGCACGAAGTAGGCCGGGGCGAGCCCGAAGCTGATGAGGTCGGAGAGGTTGTCCAGCTCGGCACCCATCGGCGAGGACCGCAGCTTGCGTGCCACGAGCCCGTCGAAGAGGTCGAAGATCGCCGCCATCAGCATGAGGATCACGGCGGTGGCCGCCGAGTGGCGGGCCATGCCCGTCTCCTCGCTGCCCGTGAGGTGCGGGATGAGGATCCCGGTGGTGGTGAAGTACACCGCCATGAATCCGCACGTTGCGTTACCGAGGGTGAGAGTGTCCGCTATCGACAGCCGCATCGACAGCGGCATGTCCTCCGCGCCGTCGGCGTCGCTCTCCTCGTCGGCTTCCGGCACCCAGCCGACCTTGGTATCCGGATCAACTACGGTCAATTCGAGTCACCCCCGCGGTGGTGGCCTGGCCGACCTCGACCGCGACATCGATACCTTCCGGAAGGTAGATGTCGACGCGCGAGCCGAAGCGGATCAGGCCGATGCGCTCGCCCTGCTCCACCTTCGTGCCCTGGGGGAGGTACGGCACGATCCGACGGGCGACCGCTCCTGCGATCTGCACCATCTCGATGTCGCCGAGCTCGGTGTCGAAGTGCCAGACAACGCGCTCGTTGTTCTCGCTCTCCTTGTTGAACGCCGGGACGAACCCGCCCGGGATGTGCTCGACCGACGTCACGGTGCCCGCCAGCGGTGCGCGGTTGACGTGGACGTTGAGCGGGCTCATGAAGATGGCGACCCGGGTGCGCCCGTCCTTCCACGGCATGATGCTCTGCACCACACCGTCGGCCGGGGAGATGACCCGGCCTTCGGCGATCTCGCGCTCGGGGTCACGGAAGAACCACAGCATGCCCGCCGCGAGCGCGGTGGTGGGCACGGCCACTGCCGCCCAGCGCCCGGACTTGCGGGCGCGGGCCAGGCTGAGGGCTGCGGTGGCGACGGTCGGGAGGAGCCACGGCGATGCTCCGCGTGCGATGCGGACCCCGCCGCGGGGTGCGGAGGTAGGGCTGTCGGGCATGGATGACCTTCGTAGCGGATGATGCCGCGCTGGCAACGGGGGACGGCGGCTTTCCGGCGATGCTATCGGTTGCCGGGCGCAACTGGGCAAGCCAGCAGCCGAGTCGGACTGCTGAAAGGCACCCGCCGAGGATGACTCGGTGTGATGTTCTTCGCCACCAAATCACCTCGAAAGGGACAATCAGCCCTGGAATCGGTACTCCTCCAGGAGGCGCCGGCCAATGATCATTTTCTGGATCTCGGCGGTACCTTCGCCGATCAGCAGCATCGGGGCCTCGCGGTAGAGGCGCTCGATCTCGTACTCCTTGGAGAAGCCGTAACCGCCGTGGATACGGAAGGCGTCCTCGACGACTTCCTTGCAGTACTCGGAGGCGAGGTACTTCGCCATCCCTGCCTCCAGGTCGTTACGTTCCCCGGAGTCCTTTTTGCGTGCCGCGTTCACCATCATCGCATGGGCGGCTTCGACCTTGGTGGCCATTTCAGCCAATTTGAACTGGATCGCCTGGTGCTCCGCGATCGGTTTGCCGAAGGTGTGGCGCTGCTGGGCGTACGAAACACCCAGCTCGAATGCACGCTGAGCGACACCGCAACCACGTGCGGCGACATTTACCCGGCCGACCTCGACACCGTCCATCATTTGGTAAAACCCTCGGCCGGTCGCGCCCCCGAGGACCCGATTGGCCGGAATGCGCAGGTCGTCCATGATGAGCTCGGTCGTGTCGACGCCCTTGTAGCCCATCTTGTCGATCTTCCCGGGGATGGTCAGGCCGGGCCGGACCTCTCCGAAGCCGGGCTCCTTCTCGATGAGGAAGGTCGTCATCGACTTGTGGGGCGGGGTGCCCTCGGGGTGGCCTTCGTCACTTCGGCAGAGAACGGCCACCAGATTGGACGTTCCGCCGTTCGTCAGCCACATCTTCTGGCCGTTGAGGACGTACTCGTCGCCGTCCCTGACGCCCTTCGACGAGATCGCCGAGACATCGGAACCGAGCGCCGGCTCCGACATCGAGAACGCGCCCCGCACCTCGCCCAGCGCCATCCGCGGCAGGAACGTGTCCCTCTGCTCCTGGGTGCCGTGCTGCTTGAGCATGTAGGCCACGATGAAATGCGTGTTGATGATCCCCGACACGCTCATCCAGCCGCGCGCGATCTCCTCCACGCACAGCGCGTAGGTGAGCAGCGACTCTCCCAGACCCCCGTACTCCTCGGGGATCATCAGCCCGAACAGGCCGAGTTCCTTGAGCCCCTCCACGATTTCCGTGGGGTACTCGTCGCGGTGCTCCAGCTGGGTCGCGACCGGAATGATCTCCTTGTCGACGAAATCCCGGACCGTGGCAAGGATTTCCCGCTGGATGTCGTTCAGACCGGCGGTCTGGGCGAGTCGCGTCATGGCTGCTTCTCCTGTGGCTTCACGCGGATGGCCTTAAGGCTTCACACAGTTAGTTGGCGGGCGTCGGGCGGCCGGGCTGTTCGCCGCCGCGCTCCTTGATGTACGTCTCGGTGGGGACCATCACCTTGCGCCGGAACACGCAGACGACCGTGCCGTCCTGCTTGTAACCCTTGGTCTCCACGTAGACGATCCCGCGGTCGTTCTTGGACTTCGAAGGGGTCTTGTCCAGCACGGTCGTCTCGCCGTAGATCGTGTCGCCGTGGAAGGTCGGCGCGATGTGCTTGAGCGATTCGACCTCCAGGTTGGCGATGGCCTTTCCGGAGACGTCCGGCACCGACATGCCGAGCAGCAGCGAGTAGATGTAGTTCCCGACGACGACGTTCTTCCCGAAGTCGGTCGTGCTCTCCGCGTAGTTGCTGTCCATGTGCAGCGGGTGGTGATTCATGGTCAGCAGGCAGAAGAGGTGGTCGTCGTATTCCGTGACCGTCTTTCCGGGCCAGTGCTTGTAGACGGCACCGACCTCGAACTCCTCAAATGTGCGTCCGAACTGCATGATCAGGCCTCCGGGGCTTCGAACTTGGAGGTGCGCTGCATTCCGGCGGCCCGGCCCTTGCCCGCGATGACCAGGGCCATCTTGCGGCTGGCCTCGTCGATCATCTCGTCGCCGAGCATCGCGGAGCCCTTCTTGCCGCCCTCCTCGGAGGTGCACCAGTCGTAGGCGTCGAGGATCAGCTCGGCGTGGTCGTAGTCCTCCTGCGAGGGCGAGAACACCTCGTTGGCCGCGTCGACCTGGCCGGGGTGCAGCACCCACTTGCCGTCGAAGCCGAGGGCGGCGGCGCGGCCGGCCACCTCGCGGTAGGCGTCCACGTCACGGATCTGGAGGAACGGGCCGTCGATCGCCTGGAGATCGTGCGTACGGGCCGCCATCAGGATGCGCATCAGGATGTAGTGGTACGCGTCCGCCGGGTAGCCGGGCGGCTGCTGACCGACGACCAGGGTCTTCATGTTGATCGAGGCCATGAAGTCGGCCGGGCCGAAGATCAGCGTCTCCAGGCGGGGCGAGGCGGCGGCGATGTCGTCGATGTTCACCAGGCCCTTGGCGTTCTCGATCTGCGCCTCGATGCCGATCTTCCCGACCTCGAAGCCCATCGTCTTCTCGATCTGGGTCAGCAGCAGGTCCAGCGCCACGACCTGCTGGGCGTCCTGGACCTTCGGCAGCATGATGCAGTCGAGGTTGGGGCCCGCACCCTCGACGACCGTGATGACGTCCCGGTACGTCCAGTGCGTCGTCCAGTCGTTGACCCGTACGACCCGGGTCTTGCCGCTCCAGTCACCGTTGTTCAGCGCGTCCACGATGTGGTGGCGGGCGCCTTCCTTGGCGAGGGGCGCGCAGGCGTCCTCCAGGTCCAGGAAGACCTGGTCGGCCGGGAGGCCCTGGGCCTTCTCCAGGAAGCGCGGGTTGGAGCCCGGCACGGCCAGACACGAACGCCGGGGGCGCAGCCGGTTCACGGGGGTGGTGGGCGTGGTCATGCGGAGACCTCCAGAGGGTCGAGCTTGTTCGCTTTCCGGATCTCGTCGACGATACGGCCGATGATCTCCGTGATACCGAAGTCCTTCGGGGTGAAGACGGCGGCCACACCGGCTTCGATGAGCGCAGCGGCGTCGGCCGGCGGGATGATGCCGCCCGCGATCACCGGAATGTCCGGCGCCCCGGCCTCGCGCAGCCGGTGCAGCACATCGGGCACCAGCTCCGCGTGCGAGCCGGAGAGGATGGACAGCCCCACGCAGTGCACGTCCTCGGCGATCGCCGCGTCGGTGATCTGCTCGGGGGTCAGCCGGATCCCCTGGTAGACCACCTCGAAGCCGGCGTCCCTGGCCCGTACGGCGATCTGCTCGGCCCCGTTGGAGTGCCCGTCCAGGCCCGGCTTGCCGACCAGCAGGCGCAGCCGTCCCACGCCCAGCTCGTCGGCGGTGCGGGTGACCTTCTCGCGGACCAGGGCGAGCGGGGTGCCCGCCTCCGCGGTGACCGCGACCGGGGCCGAGGAGACCCCGGTGGGCGCGCGGAACTCGCCGAAGACGTCCCGCAGCGCCCAGGACCACTCGCCGGTGGTGACGCCCGCGCGGGCGCACTCGACGGTGGCTTCCATCATGTTCTCGGTGCCCGCGGCGGCCTTCTTCAGCGCGGCCAGCGCCTCCGTCGCACGGGCCTCGTCGCGGTTGTCCCGCCACTCGTGGAGGGCCGCCACGACCCGCGCCTCGTTCTCCGGGTCGACGGTCATGATCGCGCCGTCGAGGTCGGAGGTGAGCGGGTTGGGTTCGGTCGTCTCGTAGATGTTGACGCCGACGATCTTCTCCTCGCCGCCCTCGATCCGGGCCCGCCGCGCCGCGTGCGAGGAGACCAGCTCGGACTTGAGGTAGCCGGACTCGACGGCCGCCATCGCACCGCCCATCTGCTGGATCCGGTCGATCTCCGCGAGCGACTCCTCGACCAGGGACTCCACCTTGGCCTCGATGACGTGCGAACCGGCGAAGATGTCCTCGTACTCCAGCAGATCGCTCTCGTGCGCCAGCACCTGCTGGATCCGCAGCGACCACTGCTGGTCCCAGGGCCGGGGCAGCCCCAGCGCCTCGTTCCAGGCGGGGAGCTGCACCGCGCGGGCGCGGGCGTCCTTGGAGAGGGTGACGGCCAGCATCTCCAGCACGATGCGCTGGACGTTGTTCTCCGGCTGCGCCTCGGTCAGGCCGAGGGAGTTGACCTGGACGCCGTAGCGGAAGCGGCGCTGCTTGGGGTTGGTGATGCCGTACCGCTCACGGGTGACGCGGTCCCAGATGCGGCCGAAGGCGCGCATCTTGCACATCTCCTCGATGAAGCGGACGCCCGCGTTCACGAAGAACGAGATCCGGGCGACCACATCACCGAACTTCTCCTCCGGCACCTGCCCCGAGTCGCGGACCGCGTCGAGCACCGCGATGGCGGTCGACATGGCGTACGCGATCTCCTGGACCGGGGTGGCCCCCGCCTCCTGGAGGTGGTAGCTGCAGATGTTGATCGGGTTCCACTTGGGGATGCGGTTGACCGTGTACGTGATCATGTCGGTGGTCAGCCGCAGCGAGGGCACCGGCGGGAAGACGTGCGTCCCGCGCGAGAGGTACTCCTTCACGATGTCGTTCTGCGTGGTCCCCTGGAGCTTGTCGGGGTCGGCCCCCTGCTCCTCCGCGACCACCTGGTAGAGCGCCAGCAGCCACATGGCGGTCGCGTTGATCGTCATCGAGGTGTTCATCTGCTCCAGGGGGATGTCCTGGAACAGCCGGCGCATGTCACCGAGGTGGGAGACGGGAACACCGACACGGCCCACCTCGCCGCGGGCGAGAATGTGGTCCGGGTCGTATCCGGTCTGCGTCGGCAGATCGAAGGCGACCGAGAGACCCGTCTGGCCCTTGGCGAGGTTGCGGCGGTACAGCTCGTTGGACGCCTCGGCGGTCGAGTGACCGGCGTACGTCCGCATGAGCCAGGGCCGGTCCTTCTGACGTTCGTTCATCGGAGAACCTCAGACGTTGCGGAAGCGGTTGATGGCGTCGATGTGCTGCTCGCGCATTTCCTCGTTGCGCACGCCCAGACCCTCGCGGGGCGCCAGCGCCAGGACGCCGACCTTGCCCTGGTGGACGTTGCGGTGGACGTCGTGGGCGGCCTGTCCCGTGTCCTCCAGGGAGTAGACCTTGGAGAGGGTGGGGTGGATCTTGCCCTTGGCGATGAGCCGGTTCGCCTCCCACGCCTCGCGGTAGTTGGCGAAGTGGGAGCCGATGATCCGCTTGAGCGACATCCACAGGTAGCGGTTGTCGTACTCGTGGTTGAAGCCCGAGGTGGAGGCGCAGGTGACGATGGTGCCGCCCTTGCGGGTGACGTAGACGCTCGCGCCGAAGGTCTCGCGTCCGGGGTGCTCGAAGACGATGTCGACGTCCTCGCCGCCGGTCAGCTCGCGGATGCGCTTGCCCAGCCGCTTCCACTCCTTGGGGTCCTGGGTGTGCTCGTCCTTCCAGAACTTGTAGCCCTCGGCGTTGCGGTCGATGACCGCATCCGCGCCCATCGCCCGGCAGATGTCGGCCTTCTCCGGGCTGGAGACGACACAGATCGGGTTGGCGCCGCCGGCCAGGGCGAACTGGGTGGCGTAGGAGCCGAGTCCGCCGCTGGCGCCCCAGATCAGCACGTTGTCGCCCTGCTTCATGCCCGCGCCGTTGCGCGAGACGAGCTGGCGGTACGCGGTCGAGTTGACCAGGCCCGGCGACGCGGCCTCCTCCCAGCTCAGGTGCTGGGGCTTGGGCATCAGCTGGTTGGACTTCACGAGCGCGATCTCGGCGAGCCCGCCGAAGTTGGTCTCGAAGCCCCAGATGCGCTGCTCGGGGTCGAGCATCGTGTCGTTGTGCCCGTCGGAGGACTCCAGCTCCACGGAGAGGCAGTGCGCGACGACCTCGTCACCCGGGTTCCAGGCGTTCACGCCGGGGCCGGTGCGCAGGACGACGCCCGCGAGGTCGGAGCCGATGACGTGGTACGGCAGGTCGTGGCGCTTGGTGAGCTCGCTGAGCCTTCCGTACCGCTCCAGGAAGCCGAAGGTGGACACAGGCTCGAAGATCGAGGTCCAGACGGAGTTGTAATTCACCGAACTGGCCATCACGGCGACGAGGGCCTCGCCGGGGCCGAGTTCGGGGACCGGGACCTCGTCCAGGTGGAGCGACTTGCGGGGGTCCTTGTCACGGGAGTCGAGCCCCGCGAACATCTCCGCCTCGTCCTTGTGCACGGTGATCGCGCGGTAGGACTCGGGGAGGGACAGGGCCGCGAAGTCCGCGGCCGTGCTGTCCTGCGATTGGATCGCGTCCAGGATTTCCTTCACGGTGTTGCCTCCGGTGATGCGGCGTCGAGGGAACGCTTGACGGGCCCTGCTGGCAGGGGTGCGGTGCGGTGTGGAGGTGTTGCCGTCGGTTCGGCGGGTGGAGCTTCGGCTTGCTCGGGTGGAGCAGAAGGTTGCCTGTGACGCAGGCGTCCGGGCGCGCAGCACGGTGGTTGCGGGGACAGCCGGCGTACGTGAGATCCCAGCACGCCGGCCGCCCGGACACCTTCAACGTATGGCACTCCGTGACACCTGACAAGGCACCCAGTGCCAACAATTTCTCTCACTTGTCATCTCGTAGGCACGCATGAGCAACACGATGGGCGTTACAAGACGTTCTGTCCTGCTGGCGTGCGGTTACTGGCCGGGTCGGTACACATACGGCGTCGTCGTCCCCAGCTCCGTGAAGCCGAGCCGGCCCAGGATCGGGGCGGACATGTCGGTCGCGTCGACCTGGAGGTACCGGTAGCCGCGCTCGGCGGCGATCCGCGCCCGGTGGGCGACCAGCGCCCGGTAGATGCCCTTCCCTCGCCAGGCGGCCACCGTGCCGCCGCCCCAGAGCCCCGCGAAGCCCGTGCCCGGGTACAGCTCCATCCGCCCGGAGCACACCGGCTCCCCGTCGCCGTCCACCGCCATCACGGCCACGAACTCCTCGGGGGCCTCCTCCAGCCGCCTCAGCACCTGATGGAGGAGCCGGGTCCCATCGGTGCCGAACGCCCGCTCATGGGCCCGGGCCATCAGTTCCGCCCCCGCCGCGTCGGTCACCGGGCGCAGGGTCACCCCCTCGGGCAGCTCGACCGGCCCGGCCAGCAGGCCGGCCGGCGCCACCAGCAGGGCCTCCGGCGGCTCCGGCTCGAACCCGGCCGCCCGCAGCCGCTCACCCAGATCGGCGGGCCGGTCGTGCGCGTACAGCTTCCACTCGAACTCCGGCAGCCCCAGGGCCGCACAGTGCTCGATCTGGGCGGCGATCACCGCGTCCGCCCCCGCGGAGTCCAGCTCCGGGTCCGACCACACCACCCCGTTCCAGTCATCGGGGCCGCCCACCTGGCGTACGACGGGGCCGGAGCGCTCGACGCGTACACCGGGCCCGTCCGGACGGGCGTGCTCCCGCATCTCACGGTCGAACAGGACACGGGTCGCCGCGGTGGTCTCGGGGGTTCTCTCACTTGATCGCATCCGTGCACCTCAGCACAGCGGTGATCGGTAAACCAGCGGATTTCGGCCGCTCGCCGCAGGGAACGGCTCGCCGCGCAGGCGTCGAAACCCCAGCTCGGGGCAGGTGTGCCGAACCAAGTGATCTTGAAATGGTCGGAAGGCAGGGGTGGGGCACCGATGGGCATACCGATCCGCAGACGGAGCATCCGGGAACGGCGCGCCGCCTTCGACCTCCGGCGCACCACCTTCGGCTTCGCCCTGATCGCGCTGATCCTCGCGGGCGGCGGGATGGCGCTGCGGGCGGCCTGGCGGAGCGCCGCCGGTCACCCGGTCGCCGCGGCGCTCCTGATCGCCCCGGTCCTCGCCGCAGCGGTCGTGGTGCTGCGCCGCCGCCGTCGGGCCCGGCGGGTCGCGGGGGTGGTCACGGACGCCGCGTACGGGATCGTCGACGCGGGTCTCGCGGAGCTGGACGCAGCCGAAGCCGCCCGGGCGGAGAGGCGCCCGGAGCCCCCGGAGGCCGCTCATCCGGTCGACTACGCGCAGCTGGACCCGTACGCCTTCGAGGAGGCCGTGGCCGAACTCTGCCGACGCGACGGCTGTGCGGACGCCGAGGTGGTGGGCGGCGCCGGTGACCTGGGTGCCGACGTCCTGGCCACCACCCCGGACGGCCGCCGCCTGGTCGTCCAGTGCAAGCGCTACGGGCCGGACAACCGGGCCGGATCCCAGGAGCTCCAGCGCTTCGGCGGCACCTGCTACGCGGTGCACGGGGCGGACATCGCGCTCGTCGTCTCCACCGGCGGCTTCACCGACCCCGCCCTCGACTACGCCGAGCAGTGCGCGATCCTCTGTTACGGCCCCGAGGAGCTGGCCGCCTGGAGCGAGGGTGGGGCGCCGCCGCCCTGGGATACGGTGGCGGCCCCGGCCGCCGAGCAGGACGCCGGGCTCAGCGCTCCTTGAGCGCCTGCTGGATCGTCCGCATGACCTCGTCCAGCGGGGCGTCCGTACGCGCCACCGCGACGAGCACCTCGCCCTCCGTGGACACCGTCGCCGCCGGGGTCCTGGCGGGCTCGGCCTGGGCGGTCCGCCCGGCCCCGATGCCGGTGCCGAAGGTGTCGCGCACGATGGCGAAGGCGCGGTCGAGCTGGGCCTCCACATCGCCCTGGCCGCCCGCCCGCAGCCAGCGGCGCAGTACGTGGTTGTGCGCGGTGACCACGGCGGACGCGGCCACCTCCGCCAGCAGCGGGTCATCGTTGCCCACGTGGTGGTCGCGCTCGTCGAAGTGGCCCAGCAGATAGCGGGTGAACAGCCGCTCGTAGCGGGCCACCGACGCGATCTCGGCCTCCCGGAGGGTGGGCACTTCGCGGGTCAGTTTGTAACGGGCCACGGAGACGGCGGGCTTGGCCGCGTACATCTTCATGACTTCCTTGATGCCGCGGCAGACCGTGTCGAGGGGGTGCTCGTGCGCGGGGGCGGCGTTCAGGACGGCCTCGGCCCTGACGAGGGTGTCGTCGTGGTCGGGGAAGATGGCCTCTTCCTTGGAGCGGAAGTGCCGGAAGAAGGTCCGCCGGGCGACGCCCGCGGCGCCCGCGATCTCGTCGACGGTCGTCGCCTCGTAGCCTTTCGTGGCGAAGAGCTCCATCGCGGCTGCGGCCAGTTCGCGGCGCATCTTGAGCCGTTGGGCGGCGGCACGCGTTCCCGCGGCGGTCTCCGGGGCGTCGGGCGCGGCGGTGGCACGGGGTGACTTGGCGGGCTGGGACATGGCATGAACGTAACGCATCGGTGCAGGAGAGCGCGCCTGCGGGGGCGGGGAGCCGGAGGGTCCCAGCAGCCCGCCCCACCCGGCTCCCGGGTCAGCGACGGGCATATTCGCGGAAGCCACGGCCCGTCTTGCGGCCGAGGCAGCCCGCGGCCACCAGGTGCTCCAGCAGCGGCGCCGGAGCGAGCCCCGGGTCACGGAACTCGCGGTGCAGCACCTTCTCGATCGCGAGCGAGACATCGAGCCCCACGACGTCCAGCAGTTCGAACGGGCCCATCGGGTAGCCGCCGCCCAGCTTCATCGCCGCGTCGATGTCGTCCAGCGAGGCGTAGTGCTCCTCGACCATCTTGATCGCGTTGTTGAGGTACGGGAACAGCAGCGCGTTCACGATGAACCCGGCCCGGTCCCCGCAGTCCACCGGGTGCTTGCGGATCTTCGTGCAGACCGCGCGGACCGTGGCGTGGACGTCGTCGGCGGTCAGGACCGTACGGACGACCTCGACCAGCTTCATCGCGGGCGCCGGGTTGAAGAAGTGCATCCCGATGACGTCCTCGGGCCGGGCGGTGGCCCGGGCGATGGCGATGACGGGCAGTGAGGAGGTGGTGGTGGCGAGCACCGCGCCCGGCCGGCAGACCTTGTCCAGGGTGGCGAACAGCTGCTGCTTGACCTCCAGGTCCTCGGCGACCGCTTCGACGGCGAGGTCGACCTCCGCGAACGCGTCCAGCGACCCGGCCGCGGTGATCCTGGCCAGTGTCTCGTCGCGCGCCTCGGCGGTGAGCCGCCCCTTGGCCACCGAGCGCTCCAGCGACTTCGCGATCCGGGACTTGGCGAGGTCCGCCTTCTCCTGGCCGCGGGCCGCCAGGACCACGGTGTATCCGGCCTTGGCGAAGACCTCGGCGATCCCGGAAGCCATGGTGCCGGAGCCCGCGACCCCGACGGACGCGATCTCGCGCCCGGTGCCCGCGGCCGCTTCCGGCGAAGGAGTCAGCGCGTCGGGCACGACGTCCTGGCCGCCCGGGGCGTCGTACGTGTAGAAGCCGCGCCCGGCCTTGCGCCCGGTCAGGCCCGCCTCGCTGAGCTGGCCGAGGACGGGGGCGGGAGCGTGGAGGCGGTCGTGGGAGGCGGAGTACATGGCCTCCAGGACCGTACGGGCGGTGTCGATCCCGATCAGGTCCAGCAGGGCGAGGGGGCCCATCGGCAGGCCGCAGCCCAGCTTCATCGCCGCGTCGATGTCCTCGCGGGAGGCGTAGTTCGCCTCGTACATCGCGGCGGCCTGGTTCAGGTAGCCGAAGAGCAGCCCGTCCGCGACGAACCCGGGCCGGTCGCCGACCGCGACGGGCTCCTTGCCCAGCTCCCGGGCCAGCCTGGTGACGGCCTCGACGGCGGGCGGCGCTGTCAGCACCGAGGAGACCACCTCGACCAGCTTCATCGCGGGCGCCGGGTTGAAGAAGTGCAGGCCGAGCACGCGCTCGGGGTGCTGCGACTCGGCCGCGAGCCGGGTCACCGACAGGGCGTTCGTCCCGGTGGCGAGGATCGCGGTGGCGGAGACGACCGCGTCCAGCTCCCGGAACACCTGCTGCTTGATCTCGTACGTCTCGGGCACGACCTCGATGACCAGCTCGGCACCCGCGGCGGCCCGGAGGTCGTCGGAGGTGCGGAACCGGGCGAGCGCGTCGGCCCGCTGCTGCTCGGTGATCCGCCCGCGCCCGACGGCCCGTGCGGTGGAGGCTTCGAGGGAGGTGACGGCCTGCCGGGCGGCGGCCTCGCTGATGTCGATGCCGATGACGTCGCGGCCGGCGAGAGCCAGGACCTCGGCGATGCCGGTGCCCATGGTGCCGAGGCCGACGACGGCAATGGTGGAGAGCGGGGTGTCCATCACGGGACTCCAGGGTGAGTGACGACTGTGGGAGCAGGCGCGCGCGGCGATGAGGGAGCGGCGCGTGGCATGCGCGGATGCGTGTCGTGAAGCGCGGTGGCGGGGCGTTGGAAGCACGCCCGGCCGGGAGGGGTGAGCGACTCTGTCCCGGAGTCGCGTCGCACTGGAACTGCCGAACCGACAAGCACTCCGGGTGGCTGCGTCACCAGGCCACCGGAGCTGCGGGGAGTGTGTTCCCGCTCAGATGAGATTAACCGGCGAGTAACGAGCGCGCCACCCCTGGGTCTTTGTGCGCTGGGCCACATAGGCTCTTCCGGCCCGCCCCGCACGGAGCGTGTTCGTGGATACGCTGAGCGTCATGGATGAGGAGCTGTGTTCGCTGATGGACCGGTTACGGGACGAGGCGGCCGGGTCGGCCGCGTACGACCTGCTCGTGGCCACCGACGACAACGAGGTGCTGGCCCGGGTCCTGGTGGAGCCCGGGCGGCCCCTGTGGGCCCGCGAGATCGCCGCCTTCCGGCTCGGGTGCGCGGGTGACCGGCGGGCCTTCGAGGCGCTGGTGCTCCTGCTCAACCACCGCGACCCCGAGCGCTGCGTCTCCGCCGCCCACGCCCTGGCGCGGCTGGACGACCCCCGCACGCCCCGGGCCGCCGCCGCGCTCGCCACCAACACCCTGCGCACCGCCTACGCCCTGCACCCGGTCCGCCTGCTCACCACCCTGCGGGCCCCCGAGGCGGTCCCCGCCCTGGTCGCCACCCTCCAGCGGCTGCTGGCCCCGGGGGAGCCGCACTGGCGGGTGGCGCTCGCCTGCGTGGAGGGGCTCGGACAGCTCGGCGACGACCGGGCCCGCCCGGTCCTCACGGCGGCCCTCCCGCATCCCCGGCTCGGCACGGCGGCGGAGGAGGCGCTGGGGCGGCTGCCGTAGGGGGACCGGGCGGGCCCGTCTTCCGATGACTAGTGGCGCGGCCCCAGCAGCCCGTGCAGGCGGCTGCCGGCGCTGTTGTCCACCGACTGGGCCGCCGCCTTCGCGGCCGGCAGCGGCTTCGGGTCCGGGAGCGCCGCGCAGACCGCGTCCGCCTCGCCCTCGCCCCGGCCGCGCGGGACGGTCCCGTCGGTCAGATAGGCCGTCAGGTGCTTGTCCAGGCAGGCGTTGCCGCTCAGCGTGATGCCGTGGTTGCCGCCGCCCTCCTCCACCACGAAGCTGGAGCCCGCGATCTTGCGGTGCATGGCCACCGCGCCCGCGTACGGGGTCGCCGCGTCGCCGGTGGCCTGGAGGATCAGCGTCGCCGGGAGGCGGTCGTTGTTCACCCGCACCGGGGTGAGCGGCGCCACCGGCCAGTCGGCGCACGGCGCGTTGTACCAGGTGTTGTTCCAGGCCATGAAGGGCGCCTTGTCGTGGATCCGGCGCGTGTCGTTGCGCCAGGTGCTCCAGTGCCGGGGCCAGCCGGCGTCGCGGCACTGGACGGCGGTGTAGACGGAGTAGCCGTTGTCGCCGCCCGTGCCGGTGGCGCCGAAGTTCTCGTACGCCTCGACCAGCGCCTCGGTGTCCTGGTCGTTCACGTACGCGGCGAACGCCTCGGCGAGATAGGGCCAGTAGCCGTTGTAGTACCCGCCGGGCAGGAAGGTGTCCTCCAGCTCGCTCCCCCCGACCTTGCCGCCCGCCGGCTCGGCCGCGACCGCCGCCCGCATCCGGTACCAGGCGGCCTCGACCCCGGCCGGGTCGGTGCCGAGCCCATAGGTCGCGTCGTGCTTCGCCACCCAGGCCGCGAACGCCTTGTGGCGGTCGTCGAAGGCGTAGTCCTGGTTGAGGTTGCCCTCATACCAGACGTCGTCCGGACCCACGACGGAATCCAGGACCAGGCGCCGCACCCGCTCCGGGTGCAGCTTCGCGTAGACCGCGCCCAGATAGGTGCCGTACGAATAGCCGAAGTAGTTGATCTGTTCCGAGCCCAGCGCCCGGCGGATCACATCGAGGTCCTTGGCGGCGCTGACGGTGTCCATGTACGGCAGCACGTCGCCGTGCTTCTCCCCGCAGGCGCGGGCGAAGGCGGCGGCCCGGTCCCGGTTGATCCGCTCGTCCCGGTAGGAGGCGGGCACCGAGTCCGGACGTACGGGGTCGGAGTGGCCGGGCAGACAGTTCAGCTTCGGGGTGCTCTTCCCGACCCCGCGCGGGTCGAACCCGATCACGTCGTACTGGGACGCCACCTTCTTCGGCAGCGACGAGGCCACGAACCCGGCCATCGACAGACCGCTGCCGCCCGGGCCGCCCGGGTTGACCAGCAGCGGGCCCTGGAAGGTCTTCGCGGTGTGCGGGATCCGGGACAGGGCGAGGGTGACCTGGCGGCCCGAGGGGTCGGCGTGGTCCAGCGGGGCGTCGACCTTGGCGCACTGGAGCGTCGGATGGTTCTCCGTCGGACAGTCGGTCCAGGCGAGCTCCGGGGCGGGCGGCGCGCTCGCCCCGGAGGCGGCGGCCGGGGCCGGTGCGGCGGCCAACAGACCGGCGACCGTCGCACCGGCGGCGACCAGAATTCCTGCACGTTTCGTCATGGGGCCTCCCGAGGTGGAGGGGACGCGGCGGCGGTTGGCCGGTCCCCGCCGCATGCTCCCCGAGATCCACCGGCCGGGAGCCGATTCCGCGCGGAGTTGACCCGTACGGTCACGCCATCGGCCCTGCGGGAGGCGCCAGGGGCGCGTCAGAGCAGGGTGAGCTGCGTGGGCCCGGGCTCGGGCTCCTCCGGTGTCCGTACCGGAGTGATCCGGCGGGCCTCGCCCCGGTGCGCCGGGCCGATCCCGAACTCGTCCGCCAGCTCGTGCACCTGACGGGTGATCCGGCGCTGGTACCAGGTGGGGGCGTACGCCCCGTCCGCGTACATCCGCTCGTACCTCGGTACCAGGTGCGGATGGTGGAGCCCGAGCCACTGCAGGTACCACTCGCGGGCGCCGGGGCGCAGATGCAGGACCAGCGGGGTCACGGAGGTCGCGCCGGCCGCCGCGATGGCCGAGACGGTGGCGCGCAGCTGCTCCGGGCTGTCACCGAGGAAGGGAATCACGGGGGCCATCAGGACCGAGCAGCCGATCCCGCTCTCCGTCAGGGCGTGTACGACGTCGAGGCGGCGCCCGGGGGAGGGGGTGCCGGGTTCGACCGTGCGCCACAGCTCACGGTCGGTGAAGCCGACGGAGACCGAGACGCCGACCTCGGTGACCTCGGCGGCCTGCCGCAGCAGCTCCAGGTCCCGCAGGATCAGCGTGCCCTTGGTCAGGATCGAGAAGGGGTTCGCCCGGTCCCGCAGGGTGCTGATGATGCCCGGCATGAGCCGGTACCGGCCCTCCGCCCGCTGATAGCAGTCGACATTGGTGCCCATCGCGATGTGCTCGCCCTGCCAGTGCCGGGAGGCCAGCTCCCGCTGGAGCAGTTCGGCGGCGTTGATCTTGACGACGATCTGGGAGTCGAACCCGATGCCGGTGTCGAGGTCCAGATAGCTGTGGGTCTTGCGGGCGAAGCAGTACACACAGCTGTGCATCCCATCCTGGAACGCGCTGGACCCCCGGTTCTGGGATCACGCCGCTCAGCTGCCCCCGGCGGAGCTCGCCCGTGTCCTGGGCACCTACGCAACCCGGGTGATGACGCCCCCGGGTCGACCGCCGTCACCAGCCTGGAACTGATGACCGCCCTGCACCCGCCGACCCACGCCGTACGAGACGAGGAGACCGGCGCCCTGCGGCAGGCCGACACCAAGACACCCGGCTCGCTCGGCACCGACCCGGTGGACTGCGCACCGCCTGAGGCCCCCGACGGACACCCGGTGCTCAACGCGCTGAACCTGCCGCGCTTCCACGTGCGCGGCCCGTCGGAGAAGCTGTTCGAGGAGGCCTACGACTGGGCGCAGCCGATGACCGACGAGGAGTGCACCCTGCGCTACCTGGTCGGCCTGGACGTGAACATGGCCTTCGCCGCCGGCGCGAACGGGCTGACCGTCGGTCTCGGTGAGCCGACGTACATCAAGAACCCGGTGTTCGACCCGAAGCCGCCCGGCTCGTGGCTGGTCGACCTCTCCCACGTCGACCTGTCCCGCGTGAAGGCCGGCAAGGAGTGGGTAGAGCTGGACGGCAGCCTGCTGCCCTCCCCGTTCACGTACAAGGGCGACCGCCCCACCGGCCCGGCCTGGTACGCGACACCGACCGTCGCCTACGCCCAGGAGCTCGGCTACGACGTGACGCCGACCGAGGCGTGGGTCCGGTACGACAACGGCCGCTATCTGGACGGCTGGTACCAGCGGCTGCGGGACGCCTACCTCGCCACGATGGCCGACCTCGGCGTCACCGCCGACCTGTCGCCGGAAGATTTCCTCACGGCGATGGACGGCTACAAGGACCGCGACCCGGAGCTGGGAATCGTCATCACGGCGATCAAGGCAACAGTCAAGGGCGGCGTCGGCAAGCTGCGCGAGCCGCCCCGCGGGGAAGGCTGGCGGCCCGGAGAGCGGTGGCGGGCCCTGGAACGGCCGACGTGGCGGCCCGACATCCGGGCAGCGGTCATCTCCCGTACCCGGATCAACCTGCACCGCAAGATCGTCAAGCACGCGGCGTTCACCGGCCAGTACCCGATCGCGATCATGTCCGACTGCGTCGTCTACGCCGCCGACGGGCCCTCACCGCTGGACTTCTTGCCCTACCGGGAGGACAAGCCGCTCCCCGGCGGGTTCAAGCTCGGCGTCAACCCCGGCCTGGTCAAGCACGAGGGCACCCAGACCGTGCTGTGGGGCGAGGAGGTCCGCGAGCGGTTCAACGCCCCGGAGCTTAACCTCGCCCGCTCCATCAAGGACGGCACCGTCACCAACGTCGACAACGGAGAGTAGAAGAAGACGATGAGCCTGATCGGGGACGGCCTGGACAAGGCGGTGCAGAAGGCGTTTACCCGCCCCGCGCCGAAGAGCGCGGGTGCGCAGATGCGGTACCTGCTGAAGAAGCTCGGCGGCACCATGGCGGTCGCCCTGATGCTGGGGGTCTCCCAGCGCACCGTGGAGCGGTACGTGAAGGACCAGATCAAGAAGCCCCGTCCCCACCTCGCCAGGCGCTTGGACCGTGAGGTGCAGAAGCGCTGGCAGCCGCAGATCAGGGCCAAGGCCAAAGCGAAGGCGGCGTCCACGGGCGGCATCCTCATCGACACCCGCGCCCGCCTCGGCTACACCGCCCCCATCGACTCCACCGACCAGGACCGCATCCGCCACCTCACCATCGCCCTGCCCCCGCAGTACGCCGCCCGCCTCTTCGACGCCCAAGAGGCCGGTGCCAGCGATGCCCGCCTCAAGGAGATCGCGGCCGAAGCGCTCAAGGAGGTCTACTTCCAGGACGGCGGCCGCCGCGCCGGCTCCCTGGACGAGGTCCGCTTGAAGTTCCCCCTGTGAGCTGGACAGCTTGATACTGGGACGGATGGTCCCGGAGAAAGCAGTCATAGGTAGTGAGCGCGAAGAGCAATATGAGTAAGAGGTACACGGCCGAGTTCAAGCGGGACGCGGTCGCTCTGGCGGTGTCCTCGGACAAGACGGTCACCGAGGTCGCCCGGGACCTGGGCGTGAGTCCGGAGGGGCTGCGCGGGTGGGTGAAGCAGGCGAAGACCGACCGTGGTGAGAGTCCGGCCGGGGCCCTGACCAGTGCGGAACGTGAGGAGCTGGTCCGGCTGCGGCGGAGGGTCCGCGAGCAGGAGGCCACGATCGAGGTCCTGGGAAAAGCGACCGCCTTCTTCGCGCGGGACAAGATGAGGTAGACACCGCCGCACGGTGTCGCTTCATCGACGCGGAGGAGGCGTGCCAGGACAAGCCTGCAGGTCACAGTGTCGCGTTCCTGTGCCGGGTGCTGGGAGTGCCCCGCTCCACCTACTACGCGCACCTGTCCTCGCGGCCGACCCGGGCGGTGCGGAAGAGGGCCGAGGAGCTACTGGTGGACGAGATCCGGGTGCTGCATGCCGGCTCACGCGGCGCATACGGGGCTCCGCGGATCCACGCGGCCCTGCGGCGGGCAGGTCGGATCGTCAACGGGAAGCGGGTCGAGCGGCTGATGCGTGTCCATCGCATCACCGGGATCACCCGGCGGCGCCGCCGCGGCCTGACCCGTCAGGCCAGGCGGGCGGTGTTCGCCGCCGATCTCATCGGCCGGGACTTCACGGCACCCCGCCCCGGGATGCGACTGGTCGGCGACATGACCGAACTGGTGACGCTTGAGGGGAAGCTGTATCTGGCGACCTGTATCGATCTCGCGACGCGGGAGGTGGCCGGCTGGGCGATGGCCGACCATCACCGCGCCGAGCTGCCGGTCGCCGCTCTGAGGATGGCGGCCGGACGCGGTGGCCTGGAGGACGGCTGCGTCATGCACACCGACCGCGGCAGCGAATATACGAGCGCGGAATTCCGCGCCGAGATAGGCAAGTTGCGCATGAGGCAGTCGATGGGACGTGTCGGCTCTTGTTACGATATCGCGGCTGCGGAAAGCTGGTTCGCCGTCCTCAAAGCAGAGATCGGAACCGTCGCCTGGGAGACCCGCGAGGGCGCCCGGGCCGACGTCTTCCACTACATCGAGGTCGAGTACAACCGCAGCCGGCTCCGTCGGCACCCCGACCACGGATACGTCACCCCGCTCGAAACGAGAACCCTGCTCAGGCAGAACCTCACCCCCGCAGCGTAAGCATGCGCTGTCCACGGTCAGGGGGGAACTTCAACCCGACGCCGAAGTGTGCGGTGTGGGTGGCGGTCGGTGTGCGTGGGGGGAGTGGCGGGGGCACTCGTCTGAAGCGTCGTGGTGCAGTGTCGATCTGCCAGAACACGGATCGTCCTAAGTGCGTGGGGTGCGGTTGCTGAATGGCCTGGGGGCCTTCGGCGGTGGCTGCCCTGTTGCGTTGGTGCTTGTGTGGGACGCCCGGGGATCGCTCCCCGAGGGTGCCACCGGTGTCAGCCGGTGTCTTCTCGTTTCAGTGCCCGTTGCCCGGGGCCCTTGCGGGCCCTGGGACTTCCAGGGGCTCGGCGAGCGTTTTGGGTCTCCCCTGTATCGGAGGCGACCGTTTTGATTTGTCTGTGCGCTGCGTCAATGATGTTCGCGGTGGTGTTCTCGTGTCGGTGTACGAGCGCGCTGCACGAGGGGCAGTGGAACGTGCTGCACGAGGGGTCGGAGCTTGGGTTTCGCTCCTTGCACTTCGCACAGGTGCCGGTGACGGGCTCGTCCTGGTCGAGGACGACGAGCTGCGAGCCGTACCAGGCTGTTTTGTAGGCGAGCTGTTTACGCAGACTGCCCAGGCCGGCGTCCAGGAGCCGTTGGTTGGAGCGGGCCTGGGCCTTAACGTTTTTGCCGTGCTTGTTCCGGGTGCCCCCGGTCGAGGCGGTGGGATGGGTGAGGGCGTTGATGTCCAAGTCTTCGATCGCCACGTACGTGAAACTGGTAGCCAGCTCCTTGGACAGGCCGTGCAGGAACGAGGCGCGTCGCACCATGATCTGCTGGTGGATGCGGGAGACCCGGGCGGCGGCCTTCTTCCGCCGTCCTGACCCCGGCCGACAACGGGACATCGCACGCTGGGCCTTAGCGAGCTTGGCCAGGCTGTCGGCGTTTGGGCGGGGGTGCTGTACGAGGGCGGTGGCGGGGTTGGTCGGGTCAAGGGAGCTGGACCGCGCTGCCAGGTCGGGGCAGCCGAGGTCGACACCGACAAGCCCGCCGGCGTGTTGGCGGGCGGTGGGCCGGCCGATCTGCTTGACGTGTCCGCCGCTCCCGGCGGCCTGCTCCGCCCCGGTGCGGCTCAAGTAGGGGGTGCGCGTCCCGTCGTCGTGGACGTGCTCCCACAGCATGGGTACGTCCTGCTGCACCTTGGCCAGTACGGAGGCGTACCAGCGGTGGCCGCCGCGGGTGACCGTCACGGACTGGATTACGGCCTGCCCGCGGTCCACGAGCCGCGCGAGGCGCTTGCCGGAGTCGTGGATGCGGATGCTGCCCAGGCCCGGCATCACCAGGCGCCGGTAGCCCTCCAGACGAATGATCGGCCGCTTCACGTCATGGAACAGAGCAAACGATTCTGCGTGACCCTTCTTCTTGAAGCGGGGGTATCCCTGGCGCTGGCCGGCGCGGCGACCGGCGAGCGAGTCCTGCCAGCACTTCCAGGCGGCCTGGGCGCGGTCGAAGCCGGAGGTGAAGCAGTAGACGTTGACCTCGCTCCACCAAGGACTGCCGCCCTCCTCCCTGGGCAGATCCCGGTCCATCCGCCACAGGGCGCTGGTGTCGGCGGACGTCGGCGTACGGAAACCGGCACTGAACGCCCTGGCCTTGAGCGTGTTCACCCTGGCGCGGGCTTCGGTCAGAAGCTCGCGTTCACGGCCGGTACCGACAGCGTCCGCGCGGACCGCGACCAGCCGGCACATCAGGGATTCCTGCCCGGTCGGAGGCTGCATCGTGGGCAGGGGCGGTTTGCCGGCGGTGGTGAGCGCGAGACTCTTGCGGTGGTGGTCCCACACCTTGATGCGGTCGGTGAGCTCGGCGCCGTCGGCCTTGATCCGCTCCTTTGCCTCGGCTTCACTCAGCCCCGCTTCCAGGTAAGCCGTCCGGCGGTCGGCCCATGCTTCATGGGCCCGGGTCTTCTTGGCCAACGCGTAGTTGTAGGCCCACCGGCAAGCACCGGCATAACGGGACAGCGCAGCACGTTCGACCTCGGACGGGTCCAGGGCGAACCGGAACGTCCGCAACACCTCTGTTCTGGGCATAAACGTTCCCCCCCCCCGCAAACATTGGTCACTCTTGGCATGTGCGACGTCGCTCACGGTAAGGCATGGTGGTCACGGTGAGCTACCCAGTGATCACGCATATGGGCTATCCCGGCATATGTCAAAACTGGTAGCGGCGTCTTCGCGTCGAAGCGGAGCATCGATTGGTATCGCCATGTCAGGCCAGCGGCTGCTGGCGGCGCTCCTGCCAAGGCAACCGCGTAATGGGCATTCGCCGCAGGACGGGCGGTGGATTGGTTCCCGAGAGGATTCCTTACCGGTTGGCCTATCCTCCCGCTCGCGGGCGAGGCCCGGCGAGGATTTGCCGGATCAGTTCGGCGAGTGGAGACCTTGGGGTCAAGGCCCCGTCGACAGCTGACCCCAGACGCGGATCGCCACTTTGCGGCTGGTGTCTGAGCTAGGACACCGGGGCCGTGGAGGCGGCCGCCGCGGGTCAGGCGGGCGGCGACGTGCAGCAGCCGGTATCGGGTCCAGGCGAGAAGGTCGATCGCTGCCAGGCTGAGTTCGAGCCAGGCCGCGTTGACGGCGAAGCGGCGGGAGGCATGCGGCCGAATCCGGTGTCCTTGCCGCACCGAATGTGGTCTTCGACAGTGGCGTGTCCGCGGTGGCGGACCTCCAGGAACTGGGTGGAGCCCCCGCCGGAGTAGGGGGTGTCGGTCAGGAACACCTGGTGCCGTGGACCCTCGTCCGTGTCGAACAGGGAGAGTTGGGCGCCGGGGTGCGGCCGCTCGCGGCGCACGATGATGCGGGTGCCGTTCGGAAAGCCGGTCAGCTCGACCATCCCGGTCAGCTCGGCGACCTCGGCGCCGGCACGCAGTGAGCCGGGCTGGTCCAGGGCCGGATGCCAGAGACAGTCGGGCTCGACCATCTCGAACGGGGTGATCCGGTCAGCCCATCGAAATGCCTCGGCGCGAACGCCCCGGCAGTTATTGATCAGAAACTCATGGGGTTCTCGTCCAGGACGTAGCGGACGTGCGGGCCGCCGAAGTAGCCGCGGACCATGTGCGGCTGACGCTGGCGTCTGCGGAAGAAGCGGCGGGTCTCGGCGGCGAGTTCGGCCTGATCGCGAGCTCGGTGCTGCTTGGGCAGGCTGTGCTTGAGGTCCGCGTTGACCAGCTCGTCGGGGTTCAGCTCGGGCGAGTACGGGGGCAGGAAGTGCAGTTCGATGTCGTCGGAGTGGGCGGCGAGCCAGTCGCGGACCTTCTTGGAGCGGTGGGCGGGGTGCCCGTCGACCACGAGGTGGACCTTGTGGTCGAAGTGGCCGGCGAGCCGGTCCAGGAAGCGGCACATCACCTCGGCGGTGAAGCTCTCGGCGAAGACCATGAAGTGCATCCGGCCCTTCGTGCTGATCGCCGACATCGCGTTCACCGAGAACCGGTTCCCGCTCCGCCGCACCACAGGTGTCTTACCCTTCTCACCCCAGGTACGGCCGGTGACCTGGTCCGAGCGGATGCCGACCTGATCGGCGAAGAGGATCTCCCCACCGTCGGCCTTCACCTTCGCCCGGATCTCCGGCCAGGTCTCCTGATGCCAGCGCCGGACAGCATCCGGGTCCTGCTCGACGGCCCGCTTGTCCGGACGCTGGAAGGACAGCCCCCAACGCTTCAGGTACTTGCCCACCCCCACCTCGGTCAGCCGCACCCGGTACAGCTTCGCGATCAGCTCGCCCACCAACCGCCGCGTCCACAGCTGACCGGAAAGCCCCACGTCACAGGGCCGGTGATCGAGTACCGCCTGCCGCACCGCGGCCTGCTCGGCCTCCCCGAGCACCTGGTGCACCCCGACCGGCTTGCCACGCGGACGCATGACCAGCGCCTCCCGCCCGCCGGCCTGCCACTTCGCCCACCACGTGTCGACCGCCTTCAGCGACACCCCGAACACCGCCGCCACGTCCTCGCGGTCCCGTCCCGCTACCAGCGCGGCCACCGCCCGCAGCCGCAGGGCTTCCTGCGCCGACGGCGACAGATGCCGCGCGTCCCCCACCAGATCGCTCACACCCGTCCAACGACCCAGAACCCAAACCGTTTCTGATCAATACCTCGACTGTCCTTGTTATGGCAGCCTGTTTCGGCAGCGGAGCTCCTGGTACTGAGGATGTCTTGGAGGACAAACCTCTTCTGCAGCAGCTCCGCTGCTCGTTCACCAGCCTTGACGAACAGCGCCCACACCTACCTGAACGGCATTGCTCCTAGGGTGCGTTTCAAAAGTAGATCTTGATATGTGAAGATCCACTTCGTGGCGAGGCGCGATCTGACGAATACACAGTGGGCCAGACTGGAGCCGCTGCTGCCGGTAGGCAAGAAGCTCGGTCGCCCGCCGTTGCACACCAAGCGGCAGCTGATAGACGGCATACGCTGGCGCACTCGCGCTGGTGCTCCCTGGCGGGTTGTGCCCGAGCGGTACGGGCCGTGGGAGACGGTCTACGGCCTGTTCCGGCGCTGGCAGCGGGACGGCACCTGGCACGGCATCTTCGAGCAGCTGCAGGCCCGGGCCGACGCCGAGAGACTGATCACCTGGGACGTCTCGGTGGACTCGACCGTCGCCCGCGCCCACCAGCACGCGGCGGGTGCCCGCAAAAAGGGGATCTGCAGGTCGAGCCGCCAGGAGGCGTCTTCACCGAGCCCGACGACCACGGGCTCGGACGCTCCCGGGGCGGGCTGACGACCAAGCTCCACCTGGCCGTCGAGCAGGCTCAGAAGCCGATGTCACTGGTGATCACGGCCGGGCAGCGCGGTGACTCACCGCAGTTTCAGGTGGTCCTGGAGCGGATCAGGGTGCCCCGGCTCGGGCCCGGCCGCCCGCCCAGCCGGCCGGACAAGGTGCGTGCCGACAAGGCGTACGGCTCCCGCGCGAACCGCGCCTACCTGCGCAAGCGCGGCATCCGCTGCACCATCCCGGAAAAGCGCGACCAGATCGCCAACCGCAGGAAACGCGGCTCCCACGGGGGCCGACCACCCAAGTTCGACAAGGCCGACTACAAGCAGCGCCATGCCGTGGAGTGCGGCATCAACCGCCTGAAACGACACCGTGAACCGCCCCGTGTTCGATAGAGACTTGATTCCGTGAAAGGATTGAGTCATGGCGCGCCCTTCCTCCTATCCCCCTGAGCTGCGCAAACGAGCGGTCCGTATGGTCGCCGAGATCCGTGGTGACTATCCGAACGAGTCGGCCGCATTGAGAGCGGTCGCCCAGAAGCTCGGGATCGGTTCGGCCGAGACCCTGCGGAACTGGGTGAAGCGGGACGAGGTCGACTCCGGGAAGCGTCCGGGGACGACCACGGAGGAGTCCGCGCAGATCAAGGCGATGAAGAAGGAGATCGCCGAGCTGAAGCGGGCGAACGACATCTTGAAGGCTGCGGCAAGTTTCTTCGCGGCCGAGCTCGACCGGCCACACACACGCTCGTAGCCTTCATCGACGAGCACCGGGCCCGCTTCGGCGGTGTCGAGCCGATCTGCCGCGTGCTCACCGAGCACGACTGCAAGATCGCCCCCTCCACCTACTACGCGGCGAAGAAGCGCGCCGCCGAACCCTCGGCCAGGCGGGTGCGCGATGCTGCCCTCAAGGAGTTGATCACCGAGGTCCACGAGGCCAACTTCCGCGTCTACGGCGCCAGGAAGGTATGGCGCGAGCTGCACCGCCAGGGCCACCCCGTGGCCCGGTGCACCGTCGAACGCCTGATGCGGGAACTCGGCATCACCGGCGCCGTCCGCGGGAAAAAGATCATCACCACGATCCCGGACAGCGCCGTCGAGCGGGCACCGGACCTACTGGACCGCAACTTCGTCGCGGCCGCCCCCAACCGCTGCTGGGTCGCCGACTTCACCCACGTCAAGACCTGGTCGGCAGTCGTCTACGTCGCCTTCGTCGTCGACACGTTCTCCCGCCGGATCGTCGGCTGGTCCGCCGCCACGTCGAAGGAGACCAGACTCGTCCTGGACGCCCTGGACATGGCCCTGTGGCAGCGCGACCGCGACGAACAGCCCCATCAGCGGGGCGAGTTGATACATCATTCCGATGCCGGGTCGCAATATACGAGTTTCCGGCTCGCCGAGCACCTGGACGCCGCCGGCATCGCGGCCTCGATCGGCTCCGTCGGTGACGCCTACGACAATGCCCTCATGGAGTCTGCGATCGGCCTGTTCAAGACTGAGCTGATCAAACCGGGGCGGCCCTGGAGGACGCTCTCCCAGGTCGAGCTGGCCACCGCGGAATGGGTCGACTGGTACTGCCACCGCCGCCTCCACGGTGAAATAGGGCACATCCCACCCGTCGAATACGAGACCAACTACTACCTCACGACCACGAAAACCCAGGTCACAACCACAATCTGAAGTCTCTACCGAACCCGGGGCGGTTCACCGTGCGGTCGCGACGAGATACGACAAGCTCGCCGTCCGCTACGAAGCCACCGTGCTGGTCGCCGCCATCAACGAATGGCTGTGACTCACAGGTGACTGCCCGGCATTATGGATTCCATGGACACGCCGAGCGCCGACTGGATCACCATCGCGGCCTACGAAAACCTGCCGGGCTGCCTCCGGCCGATGGCGGCCGCGCGCGCTTGACTGCGCGACCGTGGCATCGACTGGACGCCCTTTGAACAGGACGAAATCCGCTGGGGACTTGCCTGCGGCATCGGTCCTGACGGCCACTGGCACGGCTGGTTCGACATCCGAATTCGGGCCGACGCACTACGACGGCTCGGACTGCATCCCGACCAACCCACCGCCAAAGTCATCGGCCCATCCCCGCCCCGCTGGTGGCATGCCGCCGCCGAACGCAACACTCACTAGGACCGCAGAAGATCACTTCTGAAACAAGCCCTAGCTTGATCTTTAACCTGTGCGGCGTGGGCGAGGAGAAGTGGACTTCTTCGCTTTCGGTTTCGTGATGCCCGTTTTGCGGGCTGTGTGGACGTCGTGGCGTGGGGTCGGCCGGGTGTTCTTGCGTCCGGGTGGTCGTCCGGGACCGGGGCGGGAGGGTTTCGGTGCTCCGGCGGGACAGGTGGCCTTCGGGCGGAGGTGCCGGAAGTCGCGGCGGACCCGGGCAGGGGTGAGCCTGTCGGTCGGGGCCGGTTTCTCCCACGGCCGGCGGAGGTCAGCGGCGAGAGGGCGGGCGAGCCGTAGCTGGGTGAAGGCCGCGAGGATCAGCCAGGTCCAGCGGTCGGCGGCTTCCGGGGTGCGGATCTTCGGACAGGTCCAGCCCAGAGTCTGCTTGAACAGGCGGAAGGTGTGCTCGATGTCGAAGCGCCGCAGGAAGGCTTGCCAGAGCAGGTCGACCTGGGCGGTGGTGGCGTCGGTGCCCGACCACCACAGCCATACCGGCTTGGGGGTGGCGCCGCTGGGCAGGCGCTCGACACAGAGAAGGATCACGGTCCCCTCGATCACCGGCAGCGTACCCAGCTGGGCGGTCCAGGCGGAGCGATGGGTCAGCCGCGGGTGGAGCCGGTCCCAGGCCCGGACGGCAGCGGCGCCGTAGAGGCGGGTCTCGGTCAGTGTCTGGGCGTCTGGGGTGTTCCAGGTGGCGGGGTCGCCGAACACGAACTCACCGCCATGGCGGTGCGGGCGGCCCCGCGTGCCGGGCTCACGTGGTGGTGCTGCCCGGCGCAGGACGCGGTCCGAGCGCATCCGGCCCAGCACCTGCACTGGCAGATCCCTGAGCAAGAAGGCCAGGCGGGCACGTCGTAGCCGGCATCGACCACGATCAGGATGTCCGGGTCGCCGTGGTGCCACTGGCCGGCGCTGACGAGCCGCTCGATCAGTTCACGCATCTGCCCGGCGGTGACCGTGGCGGCGTCGTCGCCCGGTGCGAGATGCAGTGCGTCCAGAGGAGCGGTCCACGAACTGCGACCCGTCTCCAGCGCGCAGATCATCGAGTACGGCCAGCCGGGGACGGGAATGTGCTGGTCCTTGCCGCGTCCGTAGGTGTGGCACAGGATCCGCTGCGGTGAGGTGTGCGCGTCGGGTCGCAGCCAGCAGGTGATGTCTGCGGCCAGTACCAGCCGCCCGTCCGCTGCCCGCGGCAACGGCACCGCGGCCAGTGCTCGACGCAGCCGGGCCACCTCCATCCGGCCGGCGGCCAGGGCGTCGTAGAGCCCGCCATGCCCACGACGGTGTTCGCCCACCAGCGACAGCTCCACCAGCGACCGGACCGGACCGTCCGCACACAACACGGCGTCGGTCAGCTCGAACAGAGCATCCGCACGTCTGGTCAGGCAGGAGTAGAACTCGCCCCGGAAGCGTGACAGTTCCGCGAACGGATCCTGTCGGACAGCGTGATGCAGCAAACTCATCCCCACGGCCTTCGTGCTGAGCGTGTGTGTTCCTTGGTCGGAGCACATGCTCAGCCGAAGGCCTCCTGCACGTACGGCAGCTACCAGACCGGGTGATCAAGTACGAGAAGCCGTTCGACGTCCGAGGTTAAAGATCAAGCTAGAACCCAAGGGGCCGCAGGGATGGTGTGGGTGTGTCACATGTCAGGCAACCGCGCAGGCGGTTACGGCTGCCGCGGTGGCGGCAGCTGCCGAGGTAGTGGCCGCGACCGTCGCATTGGCTGAGGTGACCGCCGCCGCGGTGGCGGCCGTTGCAGTGGCGGCCGCCTCGGCCAGTGCGGCGGGAGGGTCGCCGGCGGCGATGGCCGCCTCGACTGCCTTGGCCGCTGCCGCCGCGGCCTCCGCGTCGGTTTTGGCGGCGTCGGCGGCTGCCGCCGCGTTGGCCACGGCAGCCGCGGCAGCCGTGGTGGAGGCTGCGCAAGCCACAGGGTCGGGCAGCGCGCGGCCCGCCTGCCCGGAGCGTGTAGCTGGAGCTTCCGTGCCGGCCCATGCCACAGTGCTGCCGCCGGCCATGAGGGCAGCGGTAGCGAGAGAGACGACAGCCATACGGTGCGGTTTCATGGTGGAACCCCTGTCAGAAGAGAAGGCTGAGCCCACGGGCTCCGGTATGGTCGACCGGATCACTGGACTCACGGAGGCGGAACCGAAACGGCTCCCCCACGAAGCAGAACACCGGGAGCCACCGGTGTCCCTTCGGCAACCGGCCGTCATCCCCGACCGTGAGGACTCCGATCCCTACACCTGACTGCGTCGAAGCGCCTGGTCAGGTGCCATGCCCTCGCCACGGCCGCGCCGTTCGGCCGCCCGCTCAACGGCCCACCCGAATCTCCTCGTACGGGTATCGCCGGAGCGCCAATCTGGCGGCGCGATCGGACCGTGATCTCTCCAGCCAACGCAGTGTCGCGGGCAAAGCCCGCAAAATTGCCTTGTGTCGATGGCGATGAGGGCGGTCGTCGGCCGCTGGCGAACTTACGAGTCGGGGCACTGCTTGAGGTGAGCAGGCGGCTACCGCCGCAGTCGGACGGATCAACCGCCGCAACCGATCGAGACGTGCTCCTCGGGCGGCTCCTGCGGGGACGGGCAGCACTCGCTGGCAGGCTGGGTGCCCGCCCGGGACACCGCACGGCAGCCCTCAACCCGGCAGCTTCTATCGCCGGCGTCGTGCACGCCGCCCTCCTGATGGTGAATCCGGTCACGAACAAGGCCACGGCGTGACGGCCAAGACCACCAGTCGGCCCAGAGCCGATCCGCTGAACGATGGCGACCAGTGCCGGCGGCGCCGCTCGCCGGGGCTCGGCTCGTACAGGGCCCCACCCGCGGGCACGCACTCTCCGAGCTCCGTCACCAGCTTGCGCTCGTGCACTCGTTTGCTGGGTAGCTGGGGCGTGGGCTTGATCCGCTTTGACGGACATTCGAGATCTGGGGTTCTGCCCCGGGAGGATGTCCATCATGGAGAGCATGGGGAAGAAGAAGCCTCGCCGCCCTCGTCGTTCGTTCACGCCGGAGTTCAAGGCCGAGATCGTCGGTCTGTGCCGACGAGGTGACCGCTCGGTCGGGCAGGTCGCCAGAGACTTCGAACTGACCGAGACGGCGGTGCGGGACTGGGTGAAGCAGGCCGAGGTCGACGCGGGCGAGCGCAACGGGCTGACCAGCAGCGAGCGCGAGGAACTGGCCGCGTTGAGGCGGGAGAACCGCCGGCTGCGTGAGGATGTCGACGTCCTCAAGCGGGCCACAGCTTTCTTCGCGAAGGAGACCCGGTGACGGTGCACCCGTTCATCGAGGCGGAGAAGCGCGCAGGTCACAGCGTCAAACGGGCGTGTGAGCTGATGAAGGTCTCCCGGACCGCCTTCTATGCCCGTCGCTCCGGCCTGCCCGGACCCCGCGCGTTGCGGGATGCCGAGCTGACCGAGCAGATTCTCGAGGCCCATGCGAAGTCCCGCGGAACCTACGGGTCCCCGCGCGTGCATGCCGTGCTCAAGCGCGAGGGTGCCGGGTGTGGCCGTCGTCGTGTCGCACGACTGATGCGGGCCGCCGGGCTGCAGGGCCGGCACTGCAGACGACGGCACGTGACCACGATCCCCGATCCCAGGGCTGCCTTCCGTCCCGACCTCATCGTCCGGGACTTCCAGCCCGACCGCGCCGGGCTCGATGCCCGCTGGTGCGGCGACATCACGTACGTCCCGACGGAGGAGGGCTGGCTCTATCTGGCCACGGTCATCGACATCGCCTCCCGGCACGTAGTCGGCTGGGCAACCGCAGATCACCTGCGTACCGAGCTGGTGGCCGAGTCACTGACAGCCGCCTGCCGGCAGCGTCGCCCCACCCACCCCGTAATCTTCCATTCGGATCGCGGCTGCCAAGGCGGATTCAATCGGTCGTCGCAACACCTTCGTGAACTGGGGGTTTGTGATGGGTGTGGGGAATCGGCAGCGGGCGGTGCGGGAGTATCGCGGCCAGATGCCCTCGCCAGGGCGGCCGGGCGTTGCCTGGCGTGAGGACCGGGCCAGGTTCTGGAAGGCGATCGCGCGGGGACTGAGTTCGGTGGACGCCGCAGCCGTCATCGAGGTCTCGCCTGCGGTGGGGTCGCGGTGGTTTCGTCATGCTGGCGGGGTGAATCCGTGCCTCGCCCCGACTGTCTCCGGCCGTTACCTCTCGTTCGCCGAGCGGGAGGAAATCGCTCTGCTGCGTGCGCGAGACTTCGGGGTCCGTGCGATCGCGCGGTGTCTGGGGCGTTCGCCGTCCACGATCTCGCGGGAGCTGCGGCGCAACGCCTCCACGCGGAGTTACCACCTGGAGTACCGGGCCTCGCTGGCGCAATGGCATGCCGAGCGGCGGGCTCAGCGGCCGAAGCCGGCGAAGCTGGTGGCCGACGAGCAACTGCGCGAGTACGTGCAGGACCGGCTGGCCGGGAACGTCGTCCACGCCCAGGACGGCCGGGTCGTCGAGGGTCCCCAGGTGCCGCCCTGGCAGGGAAGGAACAAACCCCGCCGTCAGGACCGCCGCTGGGCGACCTCCTGGAGCCCGGAACAGATATCACAGCGGCTCACGGTGGACTTCCCCGAAGATGAGTCCATGCGCATCTCCCCGGAAGCGATCTACCAGGCCCTTTACGTCCAGGGACGCGGAGCCCTCAAGCGTGAGCTGGTCGCCTGCCTGCGCACCGGACGGTCACTGCGTGTCCCGCGGGAGCGCACCAGGCAGAGCGTCCGCGGCCACGTGACCGCTGACGTGCTGATCAGCGAGCGGCCGGCCGAGGCCGAGGACCGTGCCGTTCCAGGCCACTGGGAAGGTGACCTCATCATCGGCACCGGCCGGTCCGCGATCGGCACGCTGGTCGAGCGCAGTACGCGGTTCACCATGCTGCTGCACCTGCCCCGGATGGAAGGCTTCGGCACCGAACCACGCACCAAGAACGGGCCCGCGCTGGCCGGCCGCGGCGCCGAGGCCGTGAAAGACGCGATCACCGCCACCATCACGACCTTGCCCGAGCAACTACGCAGGTCACTGACATGGGACCGGGGCACGGAACTGGCCCAGCACGCCCAGCTCCGCGTCGATGCCGGACTCCAGGTCTACTTCGCCGACCCCCACAGTCCCTGGCAGCGCGGCACCAACGAGAACACGAACGGTCTGCTGCGGCAGTATTTTCCGAAGGGCACGGACCTGTCGCGCTGGGGCATCGACGAGCTCCAGGCCGTCGCCTTCACCCTCAACAACCGCCCCCGCAAGACCCTCGCCTGGAAGACCCCCGCCGAAGCCCTCAACGAGCACCTACTATCCCTCCAGGAAGCTGGTGTTGCGACGACTGGTTGAGTCCAAGCAATACACCAGCCAGCAATTCGCTTCCCTGGCAGCCCAGTTCGGGGTCAGACTCTCGGTCGGCCGCACCGGCCAGTGCTGGGACAACGCGCTCGCCGAGTCGTTCTTCTCGACCATCAAACGCGAACTGCTCGGCACCTCCGCCTGGCCCAGCCGGGCCGCCGCCCGAACCGCGATCTTCGATTTCATCGAGGGCTGGTACAACTTGCACCGACTGCACAGCAGCCTCGGCTACCTCAGCCCCGCCGAGTACGAGACCGCACTCACAGCCTGACCACCACACCAATGGTGTCCGTCAAAGCGGAACAAGCTCAGGACAGCCTGCCGCAGAGGGTTCGCCGCCACCTTCATTGCCCGGTCGTCGATGAACTGACACCCATAACGTAGAAGCACACCATCGAGGGTCTGGTCATGGGCGCCCCCTGACGGCCGACCGCACGAGCCGGTCCGCGACGGTCTGCCCGCGCCACAAGCAGGAGCAGTCCGGGCCCCGAGGCCAATTTCGCCTGCGTGCGGGTCGGGTCAGCGCAGTAGTTTCAGCGCCGCTGTTGCCAGTCTTCGGGCGATGAGGTGCTGCTCGCCTGCGGGCAGGATGAGGTGGCTGATGGTCATGCGGACGATGACGTCCGCTGCCGTCTCGAGGGTCTCCGCGTTGTGTTGTGGGTACCGTGTGGCCAGCCAGCTCTGCACCAGGCTCTGTCCGGCGTCGAAGATCGGGTCGGCCCGGGCGGTGAGGTAGGGGAGCAAGCTGTCGGAGCCTTGGCGGGCGGCTGTGACCACGGCCCGGATGAGAGGCTGATCGTCAGCCTCGCTGAGGACGTACAGGATGGCGGATTCGAGGCAGGCGTGGGTGTCCGGCAGCCCGGGGTAGAAGGTGTCGGCTACGCCGGTGAGGAACTGCTGGGTCTCCCGGATCACCAGTGCGCGGCCCAGGCCGGCTCGGTTGCCGAACTCCTTGTACACCGAGGGGCGTGAGACTTCGGCCCGAGCCGCGACGGCGGAGAGGCTGACCTGGTCCCAGCCCGCCTCGCAGGTCAGGTCGCGGGCAGCATCCAGTACGCGCACTCTCATCTGTTTGCGCCAGGCGACGCGCGGGGGGTCGGGTGCCGGTCCACCGGTGGGTGGCTCCGTTCTGCTCTGGTGCTCTGCCTCCGCCATAGCGGCAAGTCTGTTAGGAATACCCGGCCCGTTGCTGCGGAGGCCTTGAGGCTGGGTGGGCCGGACGTGCAGTGGTGCCGGTCCCTGGGGGGTGGGACCGGCACCACGTCTAGGCGCTCCTAGCAGAAGGAGAGGTCAGGAGCGCTTGCGCCGGACGGAGAAGAGAATGCTGCCGCCGATGGCGAGGACAACCGCAGCGATGCCCAGCGGGAGGACGGGGCTGGAGCCGCCGGTCTCTGCGAGCGGTTCGCTTTCGCCGTTCGCCTTCAGCCCTGTGTCACTGTCGGTGGCAACTGGGGCTTCCGCGGTCGGCGCGGCACCGGCGTCCGTGTCGGCGGAAGGTTCCCCGGGGGCAGCGCTCTCCTGGCTGGGGGAGGCCGACTCGCTCGCGGTGGGCTCGGATGCCCCTTCCTTCACGCCGTTGCCCTCCGCCGCCTTGACGCTGTAGGCGCCGCGGTCGGGTGCGCCGCCGGACCGGCGTGCTGCGGTGAGGTCGGTGGTCACGGCGGCGAACGGGGTGCCTGAGCCGATGGCGGGGGAGCCCTTGCTCAGCCGGAAGTCGGCCTCAGCCCCGGTACCCGGATTGGTGAGCTTCGGGTCGGAGACGATGTCGTGGGGGCCCTTGACCTCGGGTGCTTTGCCGCCGAAGTAGATGTTGTAGTCGTAGGTGACATCGGTGTTGCGGGACTTGCTGTTGGTGGCCTGGCCGGGGCGGCCGTAGGCGATATTGTTGAGCAGCCGGACGTCGGTGCTGTCGTGCGCGAAGATGTTGGCGTAGCTCTCCATGCGTGTGCTGCGGCCGTTCTTGTACGCCGTGTTGTTGACGATGTCGACGTGCTGGCTCTTGAAGGAGTGGATGCCTGAGCCGCCGTTGTTATAGGACAGGTTGTTGGCAACCAGGACCCTGCTCCGATAGCCGGGGCGGCCGTCGCTGGCTTTGAGGGTGTCGATGATGATGCCGTTACCGTCCGAGTAGCACTTGCAACGCTCCCACTTCACCTTGCTCTCGTTGTCGTGGACCCTGTTGTTGGTGATACGGATCCGGTGCGCTTTCACGTCGCCGCCGTCGACGTCACGTGCGGAGAGGATCGAGATGCCGCTGTTGGCGTAGACGCTGTACCAGGCGTTGGAGTAGACGTGGTTGCGGTCGATGGTGATGTGGTCGATGTCGCTCGCACCGATGCCGCCGCCCGCGCAGTCGTGGACCGTGTTGCCGGTGACTTCGATGTGATGGGGGCGGGTGCCGGAGGACCGGTCCTTGTCGATGGAGACGCAGTTGGTGTTGAACTTGGCGTTCTTGGTGCTTGCGCCGCGTTCGGCGGCGGCGAGACTGAGGTTGGCGTTGTTGCCCTTGACCTCCAGGTTCCGGATGGCGATGTGCGCGGCGCCGCTGACGCGGATGGCGTTCCACGCGGTGACGGCGTGGAGGACCGGGTGGTGCCCGGGGTGTGCCTGGTAGGTGATGGGGGCGCCTGCGCGGCCGGAGCGGGAGATGACCAGCACGTCCGAGCCGCCGGGGCGCTCGGAGTAGGTGCCGTTCATGAGCAAGACGGTGTCTCCGGGGGCGGTGCTGTCGGCGGCCTTCTGGATGGTACGGAAGGGTGCCCCGGCCGAGGTTCCCGGGTTGCTGTCGTTGCCGCTCGGGCTGACGAAGTACGTGCGGCCGGCGGCGTGGGCCGGGCCCGCCGCCATGGTGAGAAGTCCGAGCGGGGCGGACGAAGCGAGCAGTGCTGCGGTCACGGCGAGGGTGCTCGTGCGTTTCATGTGTTGCCTGATCTCCGAGATCGTCCTGGCGGCAGTGGCGAGCGTTCTGCACCGGCGTCAGCCGTGGGCAGAAGTGAAGGCGCCCATGGGCGAGTCGTCCATGGCGCGGCGCCGCGTCAGGGGCGCTGGTCGTCGCGCCCCGAAGTCCGCTGTGAGGGGAGTGAGTTGCGTGAGTGACAGTCGCAGACCCAAAAACCGAATGCAACCCCGATCTCGGTGTAAATATTCTGACGGTACGTCAGTTCAAGGCTGAGGCCCTGGCTGATTGCGCACAGGTGTCAAAGAAGTTCTGCACGGGGGTTGCGGCGCGGCATGCTGGTATACCAGCATGCCGCCATGCCGCAGATCGACTATCCAGTGAACAGCGCGGAAGCTTCGGCCCCCCTCTCACTGCCTCCGCTGCGCGAAGCCGTGTCCCGGACCGGCCGGGTGCGGGACGCATTGCGGCAGGCCATCCTCGAAGGCGTGCTCCCACCGGGTAAGGCGCTGGTCGAGCGGGAACTCGCCGAGATGTACGGGGTGTCCAAAACCCCGGTACGCGAGGCGCTCAAGCAACTTCGCTCGACGGGCCTGGTGGAGATCAACGCCTACCAGGGGGTGAGCGTCCGGCGGCCCGACAACCGCCTGGTCCAGGAGCTCTACACCGCTAGGCCCAATACCGCTGATTTAGGAGACTTTCTGGCGTCTGCTGGTTGCTTTGGTGGGTGGGACGAGTGTGATGGCCCTGGTGGGTGGTTGGGGTGGGTTGCGGTGGTGGGTGTGCTTGAGGTGCCAGTTGCTCATCTTGCGTTTGATGACACGGGGGTTGGAGCGCTGTCTGCGGGGTGGGAGGAGTCGTTCCAGCAGCTCACGGGTGGTGTCGGTCATGGCTCGGCTGAGTCGTGAGGGGGGAAAGTGCCGCTTGGTCGGTGACGTGGCGGCGGGCGATGCGAAGGGTTCGGGTGAAGGACAGCCGGTCGGGGTCGAGGCCGGCTTGCTGAGCTGTGTGGTGCATAACCTCTCGTAATGCGTGGTGCACGAGGAGGAAACCGTAGATTTCCTGCTCGACTCCATCGGGGTACTGGGATCGCAGGACCAACTGGCGGCCGCCCTGGTGGGTCTTGATCTCGTCCAGGGTGTTCTCGATCTCCCACCGCTGGTGGTAGAGGTTCGCAAGGTCGTTGGCAGGCGCCTGGTCCGGGTCGCAGATGGTCGTGATCAGCCGGTAGACCGTCTCGTCGCCGGCTCGGCCGAGGGTGTATTCGATGACGCGGACCCGGGCCGGATCACGGCGGCCACGGTCGCCGGTGCCCACGATCTCGGACAGATACGAGCCGTCCTCGAAGGCTTCGAGGAACGGCAGCACAATGTTCTTCCGGACGCGCCACAACAGGTCCGCGCCCGTGCCTGAAGCGGCCTTCCACAACTCGAAGCCGGTAATGCCGCGGTCAGCCATGAGAAGCGTTCCTGGCTCGAGCCGATCCAGCAAAGCAGGGATGAGCTGTTGCTCGTGGAGCGACAGCGGACCGGTCGCCGCGGCGAACACCGCATGCGTCCCGCACTCCACCAGGGCGGCAACCCTCACCTGCGGATATGCACTGCGCTGCTGTCCCCGGCCGGAGCCGGGACGGCCGAAGAACGTGCTGTTCGCCTCGGTGTCCGGGACGTCGAAGACGGTGCCGTCCACGGCCACCAGCCGCCACTGGCGATACCAGGCGCCTGCCGTGCCCGGGGCGGCCACCGGCAGGCAAACTCGCGCGAACAGGGCCTTCAACGGCTCCGGCCCCAGCCGTCTGCGGGCTCTGCCGATCGCCCCCGTCGTCGGCACCCGCCAGGGCTTCTCCCACTGCCGCACACGTTCCAGCCCCTGCGTCAGCAACCGGGCCACTTCCTCATAGCCCTGACCGGAGAACAGGCACATCGCGAGCACGAAATACACCACCACCCGGGCCGGCAGCAGCCGGGAACGCTGTTCCCGGCGCCCGCACTCCGCGATCACCTCATCCACCACCCCGGGTGGATACACCCGCGTCAACACACCCAAAGCGATCCGGTCCGACAACCGATCACCCGACGACTTCACCTGCCCAGGCCTCGGCACACCACATCCAACGACCAACACAGCTCAAAGTCACCGGTATTGGGTCTAGCGGCCCGACCTGCCGCGGAGAGGCCGTGGCCCTCCTTCCTTCTCCCGTCGTCCGGACCCCGGTCCGGACGACGGGCCGATCTCTTCCCTCTTGTCCCGACGGCGGCCGGAGCCGCCGCCGGGACGTAGCCCTCGCACGGACAGGTCTGCCTTCATGTCGACGTACGGGAACACCGGTCGGATCGCTGCCGTCGAGGCGTTACCCGATCCGCCTCGTGTCGCGTGGCGCAAGGAGATGCGTGAGCGGGTTCTGGGCGCGGCGTACGAGCTGGCCTGTGCGGAGGGCTGGGATCGGGTGAGTCTGTCGGCCGTCGCGTCTCTGGCGCAGGTGTCCCGCCCCTCCGTGTACAAGGAGTTCGGCAGTCGGGCCCGTCTCGGTCACGTGCTGGTGACCCGCGAGGCCCGGCGGCTCCTCGACGACGTCGCGGAGGCGCTGGCCGCCACGGACCGGCACCCCCCGGCAGTCCTGGAGGCCGCTTTGCTGGTCGTTCTCACAGCGGCCGAGCACAATCCCCTGCTTCGGTCCGTCGTCACCGCCGCGCGCCGGGGCTCGGACAGCCTGCTGCCCTACCTGACGGCGCGCACCAACCCGCTCTTCGACGCGGCGCAGGACTTGTTCCGTGCCTGGCTGGCCGAGCGCTTTCCCGCTCGGGGCGCGGAGGACGTCGAGGTGGCGGCCGACTTCGTGGTGCGGATGGCCATCAGCCATCTCGTCCTGCCCGCACGGCCGCCGACGATGGCCGCGGGCCGCTTGTCCCGTACCGCGCTCAGGGTGCTGGGGGAGACCTGAACGGCCTTCCCCGTCACCACGGCCTTCGGCAGGTGAATCCAGCCGTCGGGCTTCGCGAACAGCCGTGCGGCCTGTGCTGCCGGCGCGTGAAGTAGGGTGGCGACCCGTACGGAGGGGGCGTGTGCGTTGGCAGTTCGGGTCACCATGGCCGATGTGGCCCGTGCGGCCGGCGTGTCGTCCGCGACCGTGTCCTACGTCCTGTCCGGTAAGCGGCCCGTCGCCGAGGAGACCCGGCGGGTGGTCGAAGCCGCCATCGCTGATCTGGGATTCACCGTCAACACGATGGCGCGGAGCCTGCGGACCGGCCGTTCGAGCATCGTGGCGCTGGTCGTACCCGACCTGTCGAATCCCTTCTATGCCCAGCTCGCGGCCTCCCTGCAGAAAGAGCTGCGGCCGCTCGGCCTGCACATCATGGTCTGCGACACGAAGGCGGCCCGGGACGAGGAGCGGGCGTTCCTGCGCGAGGCTGTCCAGCAGCGGTTCGCCGGTGTGGTGATCACTCCGTTCCGGCTGGTGGCCAAGGACTTCCTGCCCTTGTCGGCTGCGGGTATTCCGGTAGTCGTCAGCGCCGATCTGCCGTTCGGAGAGGCGGATCTGGTGACGCCGGACGCGCGGGCGGCCATGAGGCAGGCGCTGACGGAGGTGACGAGTGCCGGGCGTCGGCGCATCGCGGTGATCGCCGGTCCCCGGGACGCCACGGGCGGTGATCCCCGGCTGGAACTGCTGCGGGCACTGGCCGTCCAGTTCGGCACCTCGCTCCCCGGCCGGCTGGTCGTCCGGGGCGAACACACCCGGGAGGCCGGCGCGGCAGGCTTCGGACACCTGATGGGCATGAAGCACCGGCCGGACGCGGTCTTCTGCGCGAACGACGCCGTCGCGATCGGCGCGATGGACAAGGCCGAGGAGCTGGGGATCGGCATTCCCCGAGACGTGGCGCTGGTCGGTCACGACGATGCCTCGTTCGCATCCCTCGTCCGTCCGCGCCTGACCACGGTCAGGTATCCGGCCCTCGACGTGGGCAGAGCCGCGGCGCGGCTGCTCATCGAGCGCATCGAGGGGCGAGCGGCGAGGAGGACCGTGTACGTCAAGGCGCAGTTCATCCCCCGCGGGACGGTCTGAAAATCGATTGCTCAGGGCGGTCTGGCGCCATCAGTGCGTAATCGATTACGTCAACGCCCTCGATTGCGCACACAGAGGCATCGCTCTCATATACTCGCAGGTCAGAGCGGTAATCAGCCGGTCGCGGCCCTCGGCTTCCACATCACGAAACGGTCGCGGTAAGCATAGAAGTCCACAGGAACTGTTGACTTTTGTTGATACCTGTTGTGAAGGTGGCCGCCATCGCCTCACTCACCCGTGATGGCCCGGCTCAAGGGAGAGCACCCTCATGGCAGTTCACCAGCGTGGTCCGGTCACCTCGCCCGGCTCGATCACCTCGCGCCGTTCGGCCGTCCGGCGCGGTTCCTTTCCGCGCAGTGCCCTGGTCGGGGGCGTAGTGCTCGCCCTCACGGCCCTGACCGCGTGCGGTGGCGGCTCGGACGGCAACACGGAGTCCTCGGCCGACACGGCCTGCGAGAAGGCCTCTGGCAAGGTCACGCTCGACTACTGGTCCTGGGTGCCCGGCATGCAGCAGGCCGTCGACCTCTGGAACAGCGAGAACCCCGACGTCCAGGTCAAACTCAAGACGACGCCGGCCGGCAACGCCGGCACGTACCAGAACCTCTCCAACGCGCTCAAGGCCGACAAGGCCCCCGACCTGGGGCAGATCGAGTACGACTCACTGGCCAGCTTCCGTCTCAAGAGCGGACTCACCGACATCGCGAAGTGCGACGGGGTCACCGACGCCAAGGCGAAGTTCGTCGACTGGACCTGGTCCCAGGTGGACTTCGGCGCAGGAGGCGAGGACGGCGTGTGGGCGGTGCCGCAGGACACCGGCCCTATGGCGCTCTTCTACCGCAAGGACGTCTTCGACAAGCTGGGGCTGGCCGCACCGACGACCTGGGAGGAGTACGAGGCCGCTGCCCGGAAGATCAAGGCGGCGAAGAAGGGGCAGTACATCACGCACTTCTCCCAGACCGATCCGAACTGGCTCACCGGTCTGCTGTGGCAGAACAAGGCCTCCTTGTTCGAGCGCGAGGGCGACAACTGGAAGGTCACCGTGGACCGGCCCGAGAGCCGTCAGGTGGCCGACTACTGGCAGCGGCTCATCGACGACAAGCTCGTCGCCACGGACCTCCAGGGCTTCTCGCCTGCCCTGTACAAGTCGTGGAACGACGGCGAGGTCGTCAGCTGGATCAGCGCGGCCTGGGGATACAGCACCATCCGTGACAACGCCAAGTCCACCTCCGGTAAGTGGGCCGTCGCCCCGATGCCGCAGTGGGAGAAGGGCGGGCAGCAGGCGGGCAACTGGGGTGGTTCGTCCACCGCCGTCCTCGCCGGCAGCGAGCATCCGGCCGAGGCGGCGGAATTCGCGCTGTGGCTGAACACCGATGCGAAGGCGCTGGAGATCCTCAACCGGGAGGGCGGCCTCTATCCCGCGGCCAAGGCCGGTCTGGAGCTGCCCGCCCTGAAGCAGCCCGTCGACTTCTACGGCGAGCAGAAGATCTTCGACGTCTTCGCCGAGGCATCGGCAGGCGTCGACACCGATTTCACCTGGGGGCCGACCATGACCGACACCTACCGCTTCCTCAGTGACGGAACAGCGAAGGCCACCGGTGGCGGGAGCACGCTCGCCGAAGTCCTGAAGGACACCGACTCCCAGAGCGTCGAATCGTTGCGCAAGCAGTCGCTCGACGTGACGGACTGACCTGTCCAATCGGTCCTCCTCCGTCCCTTGCCCCGCTGGTTGAGCTCGACCCGAAAGTCCTCCGTGACGACCACCCGCACCCCGGTGGCGGCGCCCGCCCGCCGCCACCGCACCCTCGCCCCGTTCGCGTTCCTCGCCCCCTTCCTGATCCCTTTCGTGCTGTTCACTCTCGTGCCCGTCGGCTACGCCTTCTGGCAGAGCCTGCACAAGACCGAGCGCACGGGCGGGACGTTCGGCCGCACCGAGACCGTCTTCGCCGGGTTCCAGCAGTACGCCGACGTCGTGTCCGAGCCGTTCTTCGCGGAGAGTCTGCTGCGCGTGGCGCTCTTCGCCCTGGTGCAGATACCCGTGATGCTCGCCCTCGCCCTGGCGCTCGCCCTCCTGCTCGACTCGGCGGTGGCCCGCCTCAAGCGGTTCTTCCGCCTGGTCTACTTCGTGCCCTACGGCATCCCCGGCGTCGTGGCCGCCCTGATGTGGGCCTTCCTCTACGACCCGCGGCTGTCACCCGTCGTCGACCTGCTCCGCTCGGCGCACCTCGACGTTGATCTGCTCGGCCCGGACGCCATCCTGTGGTCGATCGGCAACGTCGTCACCTGGACCTACACCGGCTACAACATGCTGATCATGTACGCGGCGCTCCAGGCCGTGCCGGCCGACCTCAGCGAGGCCGCCCGGATGGACGGGGCCGGGGCGTGGACCATCGCCCTGCGGATCAAGGTGCCGGTGATCCGGCCGGCGATCGTGCTGACCGGGGTGTTCTCCCTCATCGGTACCTTCCAACTCTTCACCGAACCCCAGGTGTTCCGTGCCATCTCCACCAGCGTGACCAGTACGTACACCCCGAACCTCGCCGCCTACTCGCTTGCCGCGGGTGACCGCTACAGCGAGGCGGCAGCCCTGTCGGTGCTGCTCGCGGTGGCGACGTTCCTGCTGTCGTTCCTGTTCCTCCGTCTCACTGCCAGGAGGCAGGGATGACCCTCCTCACCCGCACCGAGGGCGCGCACGCCCCCGCGCCCGGGCGTCCCCGTCGCGGTCCCGGCCTCTCGTCCGTGCCGGTGTTCGTGTTCATGGCACTGATCGCGGCCTACATGCTGCTGCCTGTCTACTGGCTGCTCATCTCCGCGACCAAGAGTCAGGGCGACCTCGTCAGCACGCCCGGCCTGCTGCCCGCCGACTGGCATCTGGGCGAGAACCTTGCCGCGCTCTTCAGCCAGCAGGACGGTGTCTACCTCCGCTGGCTCGGCAACAGTCTCGCCTACGCCGGATTCGGCGCGGCCGTGGGCACCCTGCTCGCCGCCATGGCCGGCTACGCGCTGGCCGTCTACACGTTCAAGGGCCGCGAGGCGGTGTTCTCAGTGATCCTGGGCGGTGTTCTGGTGCCCGCCACCGCCCTCGCACTGCCGTTGTTCCTGCTGTTCGCCGAAGTGGACGCCACCAACACGTTCTGGGCGGTATTCCTGCCCAGCGTTGTCAGCCCCTTCGGCGTCTACCTGGCCCGCATCTTCGCCGACTCCTCCATTCCCGTGGAGGTGATCGAGGCGGCACGCATCGACGGGGCCGGCGAGTGGACCATCTTCCGCGTCGTCGCGCTGCGCATGATGTCCCCGGCCCTGGTGACGGTCTTTCTCTTTCAGTTCGTCGTCATCTGGAACAACTTCCTCCTCCCGCTGATCATGCTTCAGGACGAGCGGCTCTACCCCGTCACCCTGGGCCTTTTTACCTGGCAGTCGCAGACCAGCCGGGCGCCGGAGCTCCA
The DNA here is from genome assembly GCF_046713465.1 of Streptomyces griseobrunneus. Taxonomy (NCBI): domain Bacteria; kingdom Bacillati; phylum Actinomycetota; class Actinomycetes; order Kitasatosporales; family Streptomycetaceae; genus Streptomyces; species Streptomyces griseobrunneus. Next base: position 149,483 of record NZ_CP177081.1, on the reverse strand, counting down.
GACCCTGACCCTGGTCGGCGCGCTCGTCTCGGTGGTGCCCATCGTGATCACCTTCCTCATGCTCCAGCGCTACTGGCGTGCGGGCCTGGCCGCCGGGGCGGTGAAGTCATGACCCGTCCGACGGACATCCCGTCCGACGCCCTGGGAGCGCTCACCGAGCGGCTCGGCGGGATCGCCTACGGGGGCGACTACAACCCGGAGCAGTGGCCCGAGCACGTCTGGCACGAGGACGTACGCCTCATGCGCGAGGCGGGGGTCAACCTCGTCACCGTCGGGGTGTTCTCCTGGTCCCGCCTCGAACCCGTCCGGGGCGCGTACGACTGGTCGCTGCTCGACACCGTCCTCGACCTCCTGCACACCGCCGGCATCGCCGTCGACCTCGCCACCCCCACCGCAGCTCCTCCGCCCTGGTTCAGCCGTGCGTATCCGGACTCGCTCCCGCAGAACGCGTCCGGCGCCCGGCTCACGCACGGCAGCCGGCAAGCGTTCTGCCCGAGCAACCCCGACTACGCACGGGCGGCGGACGCCATGGTGGAGGCGCTGGCGACCCGGTACGCCGCACACCCGGCCGTCGTCATGTGGCACGTGCACAACGAATGGGGCAACCACAACGCACTCTGCTACTGCGACACCAGCGCAGACGCCTTCCGCGCCTGGCTCCGCGACCGCTACAGCGACCTCGGCCGGCTCAACGACTTCTGGGGCACCGACTTCTGGGGCCAGCGGTACGGTGACTGGGCGGAGATCGATCCGCCCCGGGACACCACGGCGTTCCGCAACCCCGGCCAGGAACTCGACTACCGCCGCTTCTCCTCCGACGCCCTGCTCGCCCGGCACCGCGCCGAGAGCGCGCTGCTGCGCGTCCTGTCACCCGGCACACCAATCACGACGAACCTGCTGGGAACCCTGGAGAAAAAGGTCGACGCCCACGCCTTCGCCCGCCACTGCGACATCGTCTCGGTCGACCACTACCTCGTGGCGGCCGATCCCGGCAACCACGTCGACCTGGCGCTCAACGCCGACCTCGCCCGCGGCATGGCAGGCGGCCGCCCTTGGCTCCTGATGGAGCACTCGACGTCGGCGGTCAACTGGCAACCCGTCAACGTCCCCAAGGCACCGGGGGAGATGCGCCGCAACAGCCTTACCCACCTGGCACGCGGCGCCGACGGCATCATGTTCTTCCAGTGGCGGCAGTCCCGGGCGGGCGCGGAGAAGTGGCACTCCGCGATGCTCCCGCACGGCGGCACCGCGACCCGCACCTGGGGCGAGGTCACTGCCCTCGGCACCGAACTCTCCGCCCTGTCCGAGGTGCGCGGCACCCGGGTGCGGGCGGAGGTAGCGCTGATCTTCGACTGGCCCTCCTGGTGGGCCCTGGAGATGGAGGCCCGCCCCTCGGAAGGCCTGCGCCACATGGATCTGGTCAGGGCCTGGTACGGGGCCCTGTGGGACCTCGGCATCACGTGCGACCTCGTCGCACCCGACGCTGACCTGACCTCGTACCGGGTCGTCCTCGCCCCCAGCCTCTATCTGATCACCGACAGGGACGCCGAGGCCCTGCACGCCTATGTGCGCGGCGGCGGCCACACCGTCCTCGGACCTTTCAGCGGGGCCGTCGACGCCCATGACCGGGTACGCACCGGCGGGCACCCCGGGGCGTTCCGAGACCTTCTCGGGCTCGTCATCGACGAGTACGTCCCCCTGCGGCCAGGCGAATCGGCGCTGCTGTCCGACGGCGCCCGCGCACCGCTGTGGACCGAAAAGGTCGAGGCACGCGGCTGCACGGCCTGGTTGCGGTTCGCGGACGGGCCCGAAGGGGGCCCCGCCCGTGGCGGCCCTGCCGTCACCCGGCACGCCTACGGCGACGGCACCGGCTGGTACACAGCGGCGGCCCTGCCCGAAAACTCCCTGCGCGACCTGCTCGGCGCCGTCTGTCAGGAGGCCGGGGCCGCCCCGGCTGCGCCCGTACCTCCCGGAGTCGAGGCCGTACGCCGAGGTACGGACGACCGCTCCTACCTCTTCCTCGTCAACCACACGGACGAAGAGGCGACCGTCCCCCTCCATGGCTACACACGACTCGACGGCTCGGCGCTCCCGGGCCGGGTGAGCATCCCCGCCGGGGACGTCGTCGTGCTGCGCAGGACGGCGGAGGGGAAGCCCACCACGCGGGAACCGGATCCGAGGGAAAGCACGAACGAACGTGCCGAACCCCAGGAGCCGGGCCGGGAAAAGGATCACTGATGTCGCTGATCGAGTCCGACCGCCGCTCGGGGACCGTGCTCCTGCACGCCGCCGATACGTGCTACGCGCTGCGGGTCGACCAGGCCGCCGGAACCGTGCGCACCCTGCACTGGGGAGGCCCCCTCACGCTGAACGACCTGTGCGCGGCCCAGGAGCCGGACGCCGAGACGGACAGCTTTCACGCGTCCCTCGACGCTACGGAGGAGCTGGCGGTCGACGGCCAGGTGCGCTTCGCCCCGCCCGCGATCGAGATCCGGTACGCGGACGGCACGAGCGCCCTCGAACCGGTCGTGAACGGCTACGAACTCCGGGAGGACGCGGACAGCGCGGAACTGTCCGTCAGCCTGAGCGACAGCGGGCGCCCCCTCGGATGGGAGCTGCACTACCGGGTTCGCCGGGACTGCCCGGTGATCGAGCGCTGGACCGTACTCCGGCACACCGGGGAGCACCGGGACACCCCACTGACGCTGCTACGGCACTCGGCCGCGCAGTGGAACCCGCCCGTGCTCCCGGAGTACCGAGTAGGTGCGGTGCACGGTCGCTGGACGGGGGAGTTCCAATTGCGGCGGACCCCGCTCCCCGTCGGCGAGACAACCCTGACCAGCCGACGCGGCCACACCGGCCACCAGAGCAACCCGTGGCTCACCCTCGATGCTGGGGACGCGACCGAGGAGACCGGCGAGGTGTGGACCGTCGCCCTCGCCACGTCGGGCAGTTGGCGCATGACAGCGGTGCGTTCCGCCGATGGCCGGTGCAGTGTGCTGAGCGGCAGTGGCCACGAGGGGGTGGAGGTCGCGCTCGCGCCCGGCGAAAGCTGGACGACCCCGGTGAGCACGGGCCAGTACGCACCCGACGGCTTCGGCATGGCGTCCCGGACCTTCCACTCCTACGTGCGGGACCATGTCCTGCCCGCACCGGACGAGTTGCGGCCGGTGCTCTACAACTCGTGGGAGGCGACCGCCTTCGACGTCACCTTCGAGGGACAGCGGAAACTTGCCGACCTGGCCGCCCGCGTCGGCGCCGAACTGTTCGTCGTGGACGACGGCTGGTTCGGCGCCCGGGACAGCGACCGCGCGGGACTCGGCGACTGGGCGCCCCGACCGGCCGCCTTCCCCGACGGGCTGCGACCGCTCGCCGACCACGTACACGGACTCGGGATGCGGTTCGGGCTCTGGGTGGAGCCGGAGATGGTGAACCCCGACAGTGAGCTGTACGGCGAGCGGCCCGACTGGGTACTGCACCTGCCCGACCGCACCGCCCACCCGCTGCGCAACCAGTTGGTGCTCGACTTCTCACGCCCCGAGGTCACCGACTGGGCCCTCGACTGGCTGATCCGTACCGTCGACACATTCGCGGTGGACTTCCTCAAATGGGACTTCAACCGGTCGTTCACCGAGGCCGGTTCCTCGGGCCGCCGTGCCGACGCACGCCGCGTCTTCGTCGAGCACGCCCTCGGCGCCCACCGGGTCCTCGACCGACTGCGGGCCGCCCGGCCCGCGCTACGGATCGAGACCTGCGCCGGCGGAGGCGGTCGGGTCGACCTGGCGAGCCTGGCCCGCACCGACCAGGCATGGACGTCGGACAACACGGATGCGGTGGACCGCCTGGCCATCCAGCACGGCTTCTCGCAGCTCTATCCCGCCCAGGTGATGGGCGCCTGGGTCACCGACAGTCCCAACCCCTTCACCCACCGGGCCGTCCCCCTGCGCTTCCGCTTCCACAGTGCGATGGCCGGGGCCCTCGGCATCGGCGGCGACCTGACGCGCTGGTCGGCAGCGGAACTGGACGAGGCGGCCGAGCACATCGCCCGCTACAAGAAGGTCAGGGCCACTATTCAGACGGGGCACCAGTACCGCCTTGGCTCCTCGACGGACGGCGGGCACGCGGTTCAGTACGTCGCGAGCGGCGGCGACGAGTCGGTGGTCCTGCAGTGGCGGCCGGGACCGGCGGACCGTGCACAGGTCCCCCGACTGCGGCTGCGCGGCCTCGATCCGCGGGCGGTCTACCGCGTGGCCGACGACGGAGGAACGCTGCCGCCTGACACGGTACGCAGCGGTGCCGCGCTGGCCGCGCACGGCCTGCCGGCGGAGCTCCCGCCCGGCCACTACACCAGCCGCATGCTGACGCTGCGCCGGGAAGGTTGAGCGGGTGGACGGCGCGGCGGACTGAGGCGCGCGGCCAGGGGCGCGGATCGTTCCGTTCGAGCGGACGACCTTGGTTATGCGGTGGCCCTGAACTGCATCCGAAGGTAGGCGTCGAAGACGCGCGCGCCGAGCAGGCGTCGGGTGTAAATGAGCATCTTCGCGGCGGGGGTGACCACGTAGCGGGCCTTGGGGCGGGGAGCGGTGATGGCGCGCTCGATGACCTTGGCGACGGCCTCGGGCGGAGCAGAGAGCAACTTCGAGTCGTAGGACCGGGCCATTTGCTGATCGGCAGCCTTGTTCTGTGCGGCATAGGGGCCGGCCGGGACGGCGGAGCCGGCAAGGCTGTGGGCAGCGGTTTCGCCGAACGCGGTGCGGATGAGGCCAGGTTCGATCAGGCTGACCTTGACGCCGAACGGCGCCGCCTCGAAGCGCAAGGCGTCAGTGAGGGCCTCCACCGCGTACTTGCTCGCGTGGTAGTAGCCGCCGACAGGGAAGACGATCCGTCCTCCCATCGAACCGACGTTGACGATGCGGCCCCGGCCCGCCCGGCGCATGCCCGGAAGGACGAGTTGAGTCATCCGGGAGAGTCCGAAGACATTGATTCCTAATGCGGTCTGTCAAGCCGCGAGCGGTGTGGGCGGTAGGGGTTCGTAGGTACGTCCGTCGCGGAGGAGGGTCCAGAGGACGTTGACTCGGCGGCGGGCGAGTGCGAGGACGGCCTGGATGTGGCGTTTGCCTTCGGCGCGCTTGCGTTCGTAAAACCGGCGAGAGTCGTCGCAGTGGCGGATGCTGAACAACGCGGAGATGTAGAAGACGCGTTGGAGTCTGCGGTTGTAGCGGCGTGGCCGGCGAAGGTTGCCGCTGATCTTGCCGGAGTCGCGGGGGACGGGGGCGACACCGCCGAAGCCGGCGAGTCGGTCTGCGGTGCCGAAGGCAGTCATGTCGCCGCCTGTCGCGGCCAGGAACTCGGCGCCGAGGATGATGCCCATGCCCGGCATGCTGGTGATCACTGCGAAGTCGCGGTGGTCGCGAAACCGGGCCTCGATCGCCTTGTCGACCTCGGTGACCTGCTGGTTGAGCGCCAAAACCTCCGCTGCCAGGGTGTGCACCATCTGGGCGGTGAGCTTCTCCCCGGGCAGGCTGGTGTGCTGGCGTGCGGCAGGCCGCCGGTCCGGTCGCGACCCGGCAGATCGGTGAGGTGCTGGGGCTGGAGGTCGGGGTGCGGGGCAAGCTGGAGCCGCTGCGCGGAAAGCTGACCAAGCTCGCCGACCGCGGCTGGCTGCACAAACGGCCCGACGGCCGGTTCACCGTCCGCCCATGACCCTGGCGGGAGCGCGAACGGCGGCGCCCGGGAGCGTAACTGCAGCGCCCCCGGTAGCCGTTGGGATTGTGTGACGAAAACCAAAGACCGGGCCGGGGGCCTGGTATACCAGTGCCGCCTGCCGCTGTCCACGCGCACCCTGACCTACCTCGCCGACCTGCTGCGACGCCATCTCAAAGCGATACGGTCGAGGTGGCGGACACTGCCACCTGGGAAGACCGCCGTGATCGTCCTGGCCGTACTGCGGCACGACCAGCGCTTGGCCGACATGGCCGGCGGGAACGACATCTCCGCCACCACCGTGCGCCGCTGGCGGGACGAGCTGATCGGCTTGCTGGCCGCGAAGGCCCCACGCCTGGACCGCGCCCTGAAGAAGATCGCCCGGCGGGGCGGCGAGGTCGTCCTGATCGACGGCACCCTCATCCCCACCCAGCGCCGCATCGGGAAGGCGAACCGGCCGAACTACTCCGGCAAGCACCACCGTCACGGCCTGCACGTCCTCGCCCTGACCGACGAGAAAGGCTGGCTGATCTGGATATCCGCTGCCCGGCCCGGCCGCACCCACGACATCACCGCCGCCCGCCGCGACCACCTGCTGGCCCACCTGCGCGCCGCCGGCCTCGGCGCCCTGGCCGACCTGGGCTTCCTCGGCCTGGACGACGATCCGGACAACCCCGTAGTCGTCACCGGATTCAAGGCCACCCGCGCCCGCAAGCTGACCCCCGGCCAGAAGGACGCCAACCGGGCACTTGCCGCCGGACGCGTCCCCGTCGAACGCGGCTTTGCCCATCTGAAGAACTGGCGGATCCTCACCAAGCTCCGTACTGACCCCGCCCGCGCCACCCACCTGTTTCGCGCGCTGCTCGTCCTGACGAACATCGAGGCCACTACCGACAATTGATCTCTACCGCAGGTAGCCCACGATCAGCACATGCCCCCGGAACCGCGTCACCGGGCCGGGATCGGCTGAGTGAGGTTCACCGGGTTGCCGTCGGGGTCCTTAATGTGGGCGACGCGCTGTCCCCACGGCATGTCGTTGGGGCCTCCGCTGACCGAGCCGCCGAGCGCCTCCACCAGGGCGAGCGTCTCGTCGACGTCGTCGACACCGATGCTGAGCAGGATCCGCGGCGCCGCCCCGGTGCCCGGGTTCGCCTTGGCCACCAGCCCGAGGTCGGTGTTGCCGATACGCAGGCCGAGGTAGAAGGCGGCGCCTTCCTCCGGTACCCGGAAGATCTCCTCAGCGCCGAACAATTTCGTATAGAAGCCGAGCAGAACGTCCTGGTCGGCAGTCAGGATCACGGGCTGGATGGTGGACATGGCACTCCTGTCGAGAACGGTCGTGTCGCTGGGTAGACCGTTCGAGGACGGTGAACTCATCGGCAAAAACCACCCCGCCGGACGATCTACAACACAGACTGCCGCCCACGACCAGCACGAGCACCCCGAAACGAGGTCACGCCACCCCGCTGACCAGCCACTTCAAGATGGCGCGGCTTCAGTGAAGACGGCGGTCACTCGCGGCGGAGCGCGGCGAGCAGCAAGAGCCCGACAACGACGGCGGCCAGGCCGAGCACGAGAACGGGCAAGCCAGGACCGGGCATCACGTAGAGCGCAACTCCGGCAAGGCACATCAGTGCTCCTGCAACGACCAAGACGATGCCAGTACGCCGTCTGGCGGAAAGAGTCACGGCGGGAAATCCTCCGGGAAACATCGAGGAACGGGCACACAGCCCCTGAAAACGCCGACCAGACTTCCCGGCACACCCACGCCTAACTTGACGCGTTCCCTACAGGCTATCTGCCACAGCCCGCCTCTGCCTACGCCGCCCTCTCGCACCCGCGCAGCTCGCCCGGCACCCGCCGGACTGCTCCACTGTCCTGGCTGACTTTTTGATCTTTTGATGCAAGTGGCCGGAGGGCACGTCGCGTTGCTCCCCGGTCGCAACCAGGGAATAGCGCAGCATCGGAATGCTGCCTCTTCACCAGTAGGACGGCGGCGCGGAGGCGGCGGAGTACCGGGTGTGGGTGAGGGTGAGGTTGCCCGACCATGTGCGGCCGGTCGACGGCGTCGACTACGACCAAGTCGCCACCGAGCACCTTCCGCCGGCGCCCGCGTCGGTGGTCCGCGAGGTACTCGGGGACCACCGACCTTCGGGCTGAGCGCTGGCGAAGGTACGCGAGGGCCGGGGTGTGCTGCACGCGCCGGACGGCGAGGAAGCACCGCAGGGCGCTCCGCTTCTCGCTGTCGAGCAGCGCTGAACGTCGCGGAGAACCCCGGGACACGGCTGTGCACGCTGTGCGGGTGCGCCCAGGAACTGTCGTGTTCGACAAGCTGTTGCAGCTTCTGCGGTTCGGCTGCTCCTACCAGGCGATCTCCGACACGACCTTCGCGTGTGCTCTGATCAGGTACGGCATAACCCGCAGTATCCCGCGGCATGAACGCCTACGGTCTCGTCGTGCGCGGCGCCACTCGTCCCCGTCGGCATTGTCGCGAGTTTCGAGGCGCCTGTGGTCAGTCCGGCCCGGCGGCTGACGTCATCGAACCGTAAGGGCACCACACCTGGCTGGTCAGAGCGGAGGATCTACAGTCACGTTCATCCCGAGCACACAGGAGATCTCCATGCGCGCCCGCACCGTCCTCCCTGCAGCCCTCGCCGCCGTCCTGTTCACCCTCGCTGGATGCGGTGCCGACAGCGGCGCCGAGGACGCGGCAGCGGACACCTCGCCCTCGAACGCCTCGTCCCCGGCACAGCCGCCTGCCTCCTCCGACGCGGGGGACACCACAACCACCGGGCCCGCGGTGCCGCAGGCGCTTCAGTTCACCGGGACCACGGTGGACGGCAAGTCCTTCAACGCCAAGACGCTGGCGGGCAAGCCGGCCGTGCTGTGGTTCTGGGCGCCCTGGTGCCCCAAGTGCAAGGCCCAGGCCGCCGAGACCGCGAAGGTCGCCGCCGATTACGCGGGCCGGGTCAACGTCGTCGGCGTGGCGGGCCTGGACAAGAACGCCGCCATGAAGGATTTCGTCGCCGACACGGGGACCGACGGATTCCCGCAGTTGTCCGACGAGACGGGCGAGGTCTGGAAGCGGTTCGAGGTCACCGAGCAGAGCCGCTACGTCATCCTCGACAAGGACGGTGAGACCGTCTACGAGGGGGTCCTGCCCGGCGGCAAGGGGCTGGCCGAGAAGGTCGCCGGACTGACCGGCTGAACCGCGATGTCCGACCTGCCCCTCGCTCTCGCGCTCACCGCCGGCATCCTCGCCGCCGTCAACCCGTGCGGCTTCGCCCTGCTCCCCGCCTACCTGTCCCTTCTCGTCCTCGGTGACGACAGCCCCACCCGCGCCGTCGCCGTTGGCCGGGCCCTGACTGCGACCGTCTCGATCACCGTCGGTTTCGCCGCGCTCTTCGGCATATTCGGCCTGGTCATCCAGCCCGTTGCCGGACAGGTCCAGGAACATCTGCCATGGTTCACCATCACGTTCGGCATCCTCATGGCCGCGGCCGGAGCATGGCTGCTGGCCGGCCGCCAGCTGCCCGCCCTGATGCCGAAAGTCCGACGGGCTCCTACCGTCACCCGCTCCGTCCCTTCGATGGCCCTGTTCGGCATGGCGTACGCCATAGCGTCTCTGGGCTGCACCATCGCGCCGTTCCTCGCCATCGTCGTCTCCGCGTTCCGCAGCGGCTCCACGGGCCAGGGCATCATCCTGTTCGCCGCGTACGCGGTAGGCATGGGACTGATCGTCGGCGTCGCGTCCCTGACCGTCGCCCTCACCCGCAGTACCGCCGTCGGCCACCTGCGCCGCGCCGGCGCGCTCGCGCCCCGTATCGGCGGCGGACTCCTGCTCCTCGTCGGCCTGTACGTCGCCTACTACGGCTGGTATGAGATCCGTGTCCAGCGCGACCCCGCCACCACCGACCCCGTCATCGACGGAGCCGGTGCTGTCCAGCGCGCACTCGCGGACACCCTGGACAGTGCCGGACCCGCAGTGATCGCCGGGCTCCTGGGCATTCTGCTCCTGACAGCCTGGGTGATCCGTCGCCTGCGAGCGCGCCACTCCTCTCGTCCCCGGACCGGGCCGACCTCCGCTTCGCGACACACCGACTGACGCTGCTCATCCCTGGCGACACCCCGCAGTACAGGGCACGTGAGCGGGCGCTCACGTGCCCTGCGGCCGTCAGGCCGTCAGTTACGGGGTGGCGCCTCTGGGACGGCGCACCGTGTGAACCAGTCTCTGGCGGGGTGGTCCCCGGGCACGGAGTGATAAAGCTCCGCGAACACGACCGCCAGTGCTCGGTCAGCCGCCTGCCAACGATCTGCGCCATCGCTGTGATGAGTTCCGTCGTTCGGTAGGTGCCGTGCGGTAGTGCGTATGGCCACGCCGAGTGCGTCGACCGCGCCGAGCAGCCGTCCCGCGATGTCGTGAGCTGAGTCAGCGCCGGACTGTTGTGTCACGGCGATGCCGGCCAGCTTCCAGCAGGCATCCGCCACCTCTTCCGCCGCGGAGATGGCGGGGCGGAGGTACTCTGCGGCGTCCGCAGGCTCTTCCGCCGGAAGGAAGACCACAGTCAGTGCCCCGGCTGCACGGCGAGCGTCCGGGAGTCCGCGCTCTCGTCGGCCGTGTCGAGAGGAGCCATGTCGTGAGGGTGGAGAACGCGGAAGCCCATACCTGCCGCCGCTCCGCCGAGGAGGGTGGCGAGCAGATAGATCCAGAGAGCGGACCAGTCGAACAGGCCCGCCATGGCTCCGCCGAGCGCCACAGCAGGGTTGAACACGGCTCCTGATATCCCGCCCACCGTGACCGCGCCCGCCAGTACGGTGAAGCCGATGGCGAGGCCGTAGAACGAGTTGTCGGGATGGCTGGAGCTGGTCGCCACGTTCAGGACGACATAGGCCAGCGCGAAGGCGAAAAGTGCTTCGACCACCAGCGCGGCGGCCAGCCCGCGTCCGGAGAACGACAAGGGTTGTACGGCATCGGCCGACACGGCCCACCGGGCGAGCGGTCCGGCTGCCAGGGCAGCCAGCGACTGGGCGCAGACGTACCCCGCTGCAGTCGCTCCACTGATCCGGCCGCGAAGGAGTACGGCGAGGGTGATCGCGGGGTTGTAGTGCGCGCCGGAGACGTGGCCTCCGGCATAGACCATGACCATCAGGATCGCGCCGATGGCCAACGGGGCTAACGCAGCCTTGGAGAGCACTGCAGTGCCCACGGTGAGGACGAGAAAGAAGGTGCCGATGAATTCGACGGCATACCTGCGCATTAGGGCTCCTCGGAACACGGGTTCGGGGCTGACTCGCAGACACGTCGCGTCCCGGCCAAACGTGTGCAAGAGCACGCTGGGGCCTGAGTGCAAGAACGCGATCGCATCGGAAACGTAGTCACCGCCAAGGCAACGGGCCCAGGGGAGTGCGTCTTACAGAAGCATGACATCGGCCGGAGGGCATCCGCCCGCCACCTACGACGGACCTGGTGCCCGTCGTGCCGACCCTCCTGGGCCGGAAGGACCTGAGCCTGCCGGAGGCCGCACTCGCCGGCTGAGCGGGCGGGTGCTGCCGGCCTGCATGCCAGCCCTGGGGTGGCACCGCGCGCGTGCCGGGGACTCGCGACAGGCGCGTCGAAAGGCCGAAGGAGAGCCGCCGCGTCGCCGCCGACGGCTCCGTTACGGCCCGCCCGCCGGGTCGCTCCTCAGCCGCCGTCCCTCAGCCCAGCTGGTCAAGTGCGGCCAGAATGTCGGCCGGTTCGGCGTGCTTGCCCCTCGTCGATCGATCTGTCCGGCCGCACCACCCTGCGTTACCCGCCCACGCGGGCTCCGTGCCCGGCAGCGAAAGACCGGCACCCGGCGTCGACGGCTGTCTGTCGACCAACATGTCCTGCTCCATCTCGCGCACCTGCAGTTCGGGGACACCTACGGACGGCTCACCGCCGGGTTCAGTATCGGCGTCGCGACCGCGTACCTGTACTCACGTGAGGTGATCGACATCTTGGCCGCCGCACTGACCCTGGCCGAGGCGACGAAGACCGTGCGGGCGAAAGCCTTCGTGATGCTGGACGGCGCCCTGCTGCCGATCGACCGGAACGCCGCCGACACCCCTTACCTACCGCGGAGAACTCCAAGGCCCCGACATGAACGTCCAGGTCTTCACCGACCCGCTCGGCCGACTGCTGTGGGCCCCACCCACATTGTCCGGATCGACCCATGACATGAACGTCGCGTGGCGCCACGGCATCATCGACTCGCTCGCCGAGGCCGACGTCCAGTGCTCGGGCGGGGAGCGGGGGGCCTTCAGGGAGACGACGCATGGTGAGCATTCGCGTACCGCATCCTCCGCCCGCCGGTCACGTGGAAGGCGAGAGCCACCACTAGATGATCGATTCCAAGGGGTCAGTGGTCATTGAAGCTTCCCCGTGATCTTGGACACTCGATGGTTATGCCGCGAGGGTGTGCCGTTGGCGGGTCTCGGTCGGGGTGAGGTAGCCGAAGACCTTGTGTCTGCGTAGTCGGCGCCGGTTGTAGAACGTCTCCATGAAATCGAAGACGTCGGCACGGGCGGTGGCCCGGTCAGGCCAGACGCGGGTGCCGATCTCTTCTTTGAGCAGGGCCCAGAAACTCTCCGCGGCGGCGTTGTCGAAGCAGGACCCGGTGCGTCCGCAGCTCTGGCGGAGTTCCAACTCCCGTATTAGGTCCTGGAATCGGGTCGAGGTGTATTCGCTGCCGCGGTCGCTGTGGATCACGCAGCCGGGTTGCAGTCCACCGCGGCCGTGGGCCATGTCCAGTGCATCGATGACGAGATCGGCGCGGTGGTGATCGGCCATCGAGTAGCCGACGACCTCGCGGGTGGCCAGGTCGAGCCAGCAGGCGAGGTAGAGCCAGCCCTCGCCGGTGGGCAGGGCGGTGATGTCGCCGACCAGTTTCGTGCCGGGCATTTCGGCGTGGAATTCGCGGCCGATCAGGTCCGGGGCCGGCCTGGCCTTCTTGTCCGCTCGTGTCAGCGAACGCCGCTTGCGGCGGGTCACGCCCTGGATGCCGTGCTCGCGCATGAGACGGGCGACCCGTTTACGGTTCACCGCCCGTCCCAGACGCCGCAGTTCGGCATGGACGCGCGGGACGCCATAGGTCTGGCGCGAGCCGACGTGGATCACGGTGATCTCGTGCACCAGGGCCTGGTCGGCGGCCCGGCGGGCGGCCCGGGGCTTTGCCTCGGCGAGTCAGGCATAGAACGAGGAACGGGCCACTTTGAGCAGGCGGCAGAGGAAAGCGACGCCGTGGGTGGTCTTCTCCGCCTCGATGAACGCATACGTCTCGTTCACCGATCGCTCTCCTTCGCGAAGAAGACCGCGGCTTTTCGCAGAACCTCGATCGTCTTGGCCTGCTCGGCGTTCTGCCGACGCAGGCGCTTGAGCTCCTCGCGCTCGGCGGTCGTGAGTTCTCCCGGGGCGCCCTCGCCACGGTCGGCCTTGGCCTGGCGGTACCAGCCGCGCAGGGACTCAGAGCTGATGCCGAGTTCCCGGGCGACGGCGGTGACCGTCTTGCCCGTGGAGTCGACGAGCGCAATGGCGTCCCTCTTGAACTCCGCGGTGTACCGCTTCGTGTACTTGCTTCCCACCTGGTGCTACTTCCTCTGGAACCTCAGGTCCCAGTCTCCAGGTGTCCACGATCAAGGGGAAGGTTCAGCCCGTCCGCGGCCCAGGTTTCAACGGAGAGGTTCAGATGTTGGGCTGCGGGGCCGAAGGTGAAGGAGCGCAGGGACTCATAGGAGTCGGCGAGGGGCGAGTTCGCCCAGACCAGTGCAAGGACGGCGGCGCCGATCAGGAGTGATCCGCTGACCGCGTCCAAACGTAGTGCAGCGGTGATGCGCGAAGCGGCAGACATGAAGGGAGGATCTCCAACGGTGCGAAGGGGCGCATGGCCGTACGCCAGCGCTTACCGGTGGGTGCTGCCGAGAGGATGCGGTGGGCTCAGCCGGAGGTCTGCGGCGGGCAGACGCTCATCATCGCGCCCCAGGTACTGACATAGCCGTTCGTACCGATGGGTCGTCGCTCCAACGACTCGGCGCGACAGAAGCGCGCACCGAGCGGTGAGAGAGGCTCTATGGCGGAACGGTCGCGCATCGTGTCCCCTACCCCTCGCTGTCCTGTGTCCTTACGCAAGCCTAACAACATGCGGTCACCGGTTGGGGAGGCTGCTTGTGCGCTGTTCGCGGGGCTGCCAGACGCGCTCCATGTGCGAGTTGGATCCGGCAGAGTCTTTCGAGCGGTCCCGCCCCTAGGATGGGGAAACGCGCTGCGGTGGGCGCTGGTGTGCCGGGAAGCCTGGTCGGCGTCGGGGGACAGCCGTCTCTCCGTCTGGGCGCACCCCGGGGAGTTCCTCCATGCACGACGATCCGCTGCATCGGCCTTCCGTACACGAGTCCGCATCGCCTTCGTGTCAGTGGCGGGCAGAGGCGAGCGAGTGAAGCCGTTCCGTGCTCGTTGGTCAGCCGTCGCGCTGGGGCTCGCCTTGGTGGTTGCCGCTTTGTGGGCCGGAACGCTCCTGCGGGAAGAGGTACTGCGCATCCTGTGTCTGTGCGGAGCTGCCGTCGGGCTGCGGATGGCTCTGGTCAACACCTGGCCGGGCATTCACCGCCGGTTGCACGGCGGACCGACTCAGAGAATCGTCGCCGGGCGGTCTGTTCTCAGAGTCCTGGCACGGGGTGAGATCACCGGGCCCAGTGGTGCGAGGACTGCCCGCAGGCTGGTCGAGCTGCTCGGTCCTGGAACTGAGCGGATCTGTATGGACTTCCATACGGTCACCGGCCTGAGCGAGGAAGGTGCCCGGGAACTGGGCGGCGTCATCCGCACTGCGCGGCACCAGGGCGTCCTGACGGTCATCAATGGAGCCTCCCCTTCTGTGCGCAGCTCTCTGCGACGGGCCGAGCTCGATGACCTTGTGACCTACGGCGGGCGCAGGCGTACCTGACATCGCCTCGCGGAGCAGGCGCAGCATGGTGAGCGGTTCAGCCAAGGGGAGAACGATGAATGAACGATGCCGTCCGTCGAAGACCTTCGCCGGTTGCGAGGCGTTGATCACGGCGGCCGCGCGGTCGGGAGAGGAGCCGGACGAGAGGCGGTTGGAAGAGCTGCGGTTCTTCGGACAGCAGGCTGCTGCCGATGGGAGGACCCTGCGGAGTCTGGTCGTGGACCACCTCGCTGTGGCGCGTGTCGCGTGGCCGGACGGCGCGGTGGATGAAGACCGGGTGCTGGCGGCGATGCAACAGGGTGTCGAGGCGCTGTGTGAGGGGCATGAGGGGGCGCAGCAGTTCGCGGTGCGGCAACAGGAGGCAGTGCGACGGGAATTCATCGATGATCTTCTGTACGGCCGTAGTGAGCTGGGCCGTCTGGTGGAGCGGGCGGAGCGGTTCGGGCTGCGTCTCTCCTATGCCCACGCGGTCGCTGTCGCTGAAGGCACCGGTGCGTATGTCGAGGGTGATGCTGTATCCCGCCGGGTGGAGCGGGCGGTGACGGGGCGCTTCGGTGAGCGCAGCGTCCTCCTCCGCACCAAGAACGGACGGATGGTCTGCATCGCTCCAGGGGATCAGCACGAGGTTCTGCTGTCTTTTGCCGAACAGACCCATGCCGCGGCCGAGGGCGGGCGAACGGCGGTCGGGCGCCCCCACGCCGGGGCGGGCGGCATCGTCCACTCCTATCAGGAAGCCCTGCAGGTTCTGGACCTGGCCGATCGTCTCGGCTTCGCGGAGCCGGTCCTGCATGGGGCGGATCTGCTGGTCTACCCGGTGCTCGCCCGGGACCGCCAGGCCATGGCAGATCTCGTGCGCATCACCTTCGGTGCGCTGCTAGAGGCGCGCGGCGGCCCGCAGCCCTATCTGGACACCCTCACCGCCTATTTCGACGCGGGCTGTGTCGCAGCGCAGGCTGCACGTCACCTTGCTTTGAGCGTCCGCGCGCTGACCTACCGGCCCAGATGCATTCACCAGCTCACCGGATCCGACCCGACCGACCCTGAGCACCGCTACACGCTGCAGACCGCCGTCATCGGAGCGCGTCTCCTGGACTGGCCTGCGCAGAGTCGGTAGACGGGCCTTCTTCTTCAGTGACCGGCCGAAGGACGAAACAAGTGACGTCGATCTACAAGAGTCCGCAGGCGCAGCAGGACGTTCGCCGTTGGTGCCTGGAGCGGATCGCTCGCTGGGATGTTCCCTGCACCCGCAGGGAGATAGCCACCTCCGCGGGACGCACCAGCACGCTCACCGCCGGCCCGGAAACTGACAGCAGGTCACCGTGCGTCGTCCTGCTGCCGGGAACGAACATGGGCGCCGCGCAATGCCTGGCCGCGGCAGAGGTACTGGCCCGCGTGCGCCGTGTGACGGTCGTCGATCTGCCGGGCCAACCCGGACTCAGCACGCAACAGCGCCCTCGCAGCCGGCGCATGGACTGGTACGGACGGTGGCTGGGCGAGGTGCTCGCCCAGATCGGGAAGGGCCCCGTGGTGCTGGCGGGACATTCCCTGGGCGGCGCGGTCGCCCTCACCGGTGACTCCCCCCGTGTGATCGGCCGAGTGATCCTTTCCAGCGCGGGCATCACCCGCCTGAAGGTCACCACCCCGATCATGGCCGCTACTCTCCCGTGGCTTCTGCGCCCTTCCGTTCCTCGCGCGGCGAGACTGCTGCGTCACATGTCCGACCCAGGGCACTGGCCGTCCAGCGACCTGTGCGCGTGGATGGACCTGGTGGCACGCTCCTGCCGCACCAGCCTCGCCCCGAGCCCCCTGCCTTCGGCTCTGCTCGATCAACGCCGTCGCCAGCCGATCCTGGCTGTCGCGGGAGGGGGTGACCCCTTCCTGCCCCCGAAGACTCTCGCGCCCGCCATCAAGCGTCGCCTGGGCACGGAACTCAGGGTGATGGACGGAGCGGGACATCTCCTGCTGGAGGAGATACCCAATGAGGTCTGCGCCCTGGTGGAGGAGTTCTGCGCCGGTCTGAGACCGCACTGAGGCGTGTGGGACCGCGCTTCCCGAGAGGTCGGGCCCAGCGCATTGCCCATGGGATCACGATGAACCGGCAACAAGATGCCCGATAAACGTAACGGACTATCCGGATAACGATCACGTCACACGCCCAGCACGCATGCCCCCGATAACCACAACTGTGACCCGCATCACTAAATCTTTGGTAAAGGGCGTGGTACAAATGCCCAACTTCGCAGGCGGGTCCACCGTCCCACCGGAGTGTCGGGCCCCGCCCGGCAGCAGGTCAGAGCGATCAGCGTCGTCATCCGTGGAATGGGACATGCCGGGTCCGACCGGATAACGTCGTCTGCTCATCCCCCCATCGCACATCGACCGGCGAAGCCCCCACTCAACCCGCCGCTCCCGCGTCTTCGAGGTAGCCAACGTGTCACTCGACTCCATAACCCAGAACATCGATGACTCTGTCAGCGGGTTCTTCGAGCCCATAGCCAAGTGGCTGGGCGAGATCGTCTTCTACTCCGTCAGTATCGGCGGGGCGGAAGTGCCGCTCATCGTCACCTGGCTGGTAGTGGCCGGTCTCGTCTTCACCGGCTGGTTCGGCTTCGTCCAGGTGCGCAAGTTCCGGCTCGCCCTCGACGTGGTGCGCGGCAAGTATGACGACAAGGACTCGGCGGGCGAGGTCAACCACTTCCAGGCGCTGACCGCCGCCGTCTCCGGCACGGTCGGGCTCGGGAACATCGCGGGTGTGGCCGTCGCCGTCTCGATCGGCGGGGCCGGGGCCACGTTCTGGATGATCCTGTGCGGTCTGCTTGGCATGGCCACCAAGTTCGTCGAGGTCACCCTCGGTGTGAAGTACCGCGAGGTCCACGCCGACGGAACCGTCTCCGGTGGGCCGATGCACTACCTGCCCAAGGGTCTGGCCGAACGCTTCGGCAAGAACGGCAAGATCTTCGGCAAGGTGCTCGCCGTCCTCGCCTCGATCATGATCCTGTTCTTCGGGCTCTTCGGCGGCAACCTCTTCCAGGTCAACCAGTCCTACGCCCAGCTTGTCTCCGTCACCGGTGGCAAGGACGGCGCGATGGGCTCCTCCGGCGGGGCGCTCATCTTCGGCATCCTGGTCGCCGCGCTCGTCGGCATCGTGCTGCTCGGCGGCATCCGCTCCATCGCCTCGGTCACCAGCCGGCTCATCCCCGCGATGGCCGGCATCTACATCGCCGCCTGCCTCGTCGTCATCCTCGTCAACGTCACTGCCGTGCCCGCCGCGATCGGCACGATCATCGAGGGCGCGTTCAACCCCGAAGGTGTCGCGGGCGGTGTGCTCGGCGCACTGATCATCGGCTTCCAGCGTGCCGCTTTCTCCAACGAGGCCGGGATCGGCTCCGCGCCGATCGCCCACTCCGCGGTCAGGACCAAGCACCCCGCCAGCGAGGGTCTGGTCGCGCTGCTGGAGCCGTTCATCGACACCGTCATCATCTGCACCATGACCGCGCTGACCATCGTCATCGCCAACCCGGCCAGCTGGGGCGAGGCCCGGGACGGAGGGTCCATCGGCGGCGTGACGATCACCTCGGACGCCTTCGAGACCGTGCTGCCCTGGTTCCCGTACGTCCTCACTGTCGCGGTGCTGCTCTTCGCGATCTCCACCGTGCTCACCTGGGGTTACTACGGCCTCAAGTCCTGGACGTACCTCTTCGGCCGCAGCCGCACCAGCGAAACCGTCTACAAGAGCCTCTACACGCTCTTCGCCGTCGCCGGGTCCCTGCTCACCCTGCA
This sequence comes from Streptomyces griseobrunneus, assembly GCF_046713465.1. Classification (NCBI taxonomy): domain Bacteria; kingdom Bacillati; phylum Actinomycetota; class Actinomycetes; order Kitasatosporales; family Streptomycetaceae; genus Streptomyces; species Streptomyces griseobrunneus. The sequence goes on along the minus strand of NZ_CP177081.1, from coordinate 131,046 downwards.
GACCCTCATCGACCTGGCCGACGCGGTCCTCTTCACCCTCGCCGTCATCAACATCATCGGCCTCTACCTTCTGGCGCCCGTGGTTAAGCGCGAGCTCGACACCTTCCTCGAATACGTCCGCACCAGGAAAGCCGGTGGAACGGACGGGGACAAGGACGACGAGCCTACGAAGGCGACCGTCTGAGGCCGTTTGCCCGGATCTCCGGGGCATGCATGCCCCGGAGATCCGATGACAGGTACGCCGGAGTCACCTTCGCCGTCCGTTGAGCGCCCGTCGTCCGGTCCTATGACGTGCGACGGGCGCCGAGCGTGCGGCGGATGCCGTAGGCGGCTGCTCCGATGGCCAGGACTGCGGCACCGGAGACCACCGAGGAAGCAGGCAAGGCGCAGGCCAGGACCAGACACCCTGCCAGGCCGATGACGGGAATGATCCGTGCGGGGCAGCCCTCGGCGGCGGTGAGTGTCCAGGCTGAGGCGTTCGCGACGGCGTAGTAGGCCAGCACTCCGAAGGAGGAGAAGCCGATCGCCTCGCGAACGTCCACGGTCGCGGCGAGGACTGCCACCACGGCACAGACCGCGAGTTCCGCCCGATGGAGCACCTGGTGCCGAGGATGAACAGCTGCCAGGGCATGTGGCAGGTGCCGGTCGCGGGCCATGGCGAGAGTCGTACGGGACACACCGAGTATCAGCGCCAGCAGCGAGCCGAGCGCCGCCACCGCGGCACCGACGCCCACGACCGGGACCAGCCACTCCGCGCCCGCGACTCGTGCGGCATCCGACATCGGCGCGGTCGCGCCCGCCAGCCTCTCGGGACCCATCACCATCAGGACGGCAACGGCCACCGCGGTGTAGACGACCAGGGTGAGACCGAGTGCGACGGGGATGGCTCGGGGGATCGTACGGGCAGGATCGCGGACCTCCTCACCGAGAGTGGCGATGCGTGCGTACCCCGCGAACGCGAAGAACAGCAGCCCCGCTGCTTGGAGCACGCCGGCGAAATCGGCATCCGAGCCGGTGTTCAGACGAACGGCGTCAGCCTCGCCGGAAGCAAGCGTGGCGACGACCAGTGCTGCCAGGACCGCGAGGACGACCGCGACGATGGCCCGGGTCAGCCAGGCCGACTTCTGCATCCCCGCACAGTTCACCGCCGTCAGCGCCACCACAGCCGCTACCGCGACCGCGTGCGCCTGACCGGGCCACAGGTATGTGCCGACCGTGAGGGCCATGGCCGCGCAGGAAGCGGTCTTCCCGATGACGAAGCCCCAGCCGGCCAGGTAGCCCCAGAAGTTGCCAAGACGTTCGCGACCGTAGACGTAGGTGCCTCCGGAGGCCGGATAGCGCGCGGCGAGCCGTGCTGAGGATGTCGCATTGCAGTAGGCGACCACCGCGGCCAGGCCCAGACCGAGCAGTAGCCCGGCTCCGGCCGCCTCCGCCGCCGGAGCCAGCGCGGCCGAAGATGCCTGCGCCGATCATCGCGCCCAGACCGACGACCACCGCGTCGAGCACGCCGAGCTGGCGCCGCAGCTGCTGCGGCATCGCCACGGCTGACGGCTGCTTGCCCACTGCCCAACTCCTCAGGTGACACAGTCGTATGCAGGCAACGGGTAGCGATATCGGTAGACGATATATGAGGATCGGGATCCGGTTCCGTCACAGGTGCACGCCTCACGACCGGGGCACCCGCTGATTTTGGTCCAGCGGCTGTGGCCGCACCATGCATGTGGTCGCTGACACCCGGTGACGTGAACGCAGCACTCGCGATTACTCTCGGGCGCACACCGAAACAAGAGGGGGCGGTCTCATGGCACGCATACGGCGAGCGAGCAGACTGATAGTGACAGGCATTGCGGTAGTCGCTGTCACCGCAGTGGCAGCGGGTTTGTATCTGTTTCAGCCGTGGAAACTGTGGCAGGACGAGACAGTGCTGGAGTCCTTGCCCTCGCCAGCAGCCACAATGCCCGCAGAGCCGGCCTCGCCCGGTGAGAGCCCGGCGGTACCTGCGGGACCGCTGACCGTTGCTGCGGGAAAGTTCATCAGTCATGAGCACACCACGACCGGGACCGTGAAGATCGTCCGGCTGGTGGATGGCACGTATACGCTGCGGCTGGAGAACCTTGATACCAGTAACGGACCCGACCTTCACGTGTGGCTGACCGATGCGCCAGTGAAAGAGGGCAGGGACGGCTGGGAAGTCTTCGATGACGGCGAGTACATCAGTCTCGGCAAACTCAAAGGCAACAAGGGAAACCAGAACTACACCCTCCCCGCCGATGCAGAGCTCTCCGATTACACCAGCGTGAGTGTGTGGTGCGCCCGCTTCAGCGTCTCCTTCGGCGCCGCGGAATTCACCAAGGTCTGATCGGCAGACGAGAGTGGTCCGGTCGGAAGGGAAGCGCGGCGGTCGCGGCCAGGCTGCGAGGAGAAGGCCGCTGTTCTTCTCACAGAAGGACGAGGCAACTCCAGCCCTCTCCGAGAGGGCTGGAGTTGCGCCTTCCTCATCACGGAGTTCTCCTCGCCGGGACTTCGGGGAGAGGTGACAGGCGGGCCCGGGGCCCGGCCAGTGTCATGACCATCGTCAGGCCTCCTCCAGGGGTGTCCTCAGCAGTGACTGTGCCGCCCATGGCCTCGATGAAACCGCGGGCGACGGCGAGGCCCAGGCCTACTCCGGCACCGCGTGGTGCGTCACCGTGCCTCTGGAAGGGTGCAAACGCCGACTCCCTGGCCTCGGCGGGTATACCGGGTCCGTGGTCCGCGACGCGCACCTCTACCCGATCGCCGACCATGCAGGCCGACACCACGACAGGGGCCCCGTCCGGGCTGAACTTCACGGCGTTCTCGACGATGTTGGCCACAGCCCGCTCCAACAGTCCTCGGTCGACCTCGATCATCGGTAGGGACTCGGGGATGCTCAGGACGACGCTGCCCCCGGGCACACCGCCCAGCACCATGGGCAACACCTCATCCAGGTCGGTCTCCCGCATCAGTGGAATGACGGTTTCCGTCTGCAGGCGTGACATGTCGAGGAGGTTGCCGACCAACAGGTCGAGGCGGTCGGCGCCTTCTTCGATGCCGGCGAGGAGCTCGGCCCGGTCTTCGCACGACCATGCGACGTCATCTGCCCGCAGCGAGGTCACCGCGGCCTTCACCGAGGCGAGAGGGGTGCGCAGGTCGTGACTGACCGCAGCGAGAAGGGCAGTGCGGATCTTGTTGCCCTCGGCGATCCTTCGTGACTCCGCGGCCTCGCCGACCAGCCGTCCGCGGTGGAGTACGACTGCGGCCTGTGAGGCGAAGGCTCCGAGAACGCGTCGGTCCTCGGCAGGGAGGACGCGTCCGGTCAGTGCCATGGCCAGGTGGTCGTTGACGTGTATGTCGACGTCCGCGTCCTCAGGGCGGGAGACGGCCAGGCCGGGACCGACGCTGCTCACACAGACCCAGGGGCCTACGGCGCTCTGCCGTTCGAGGAGAGCCACGGACTCCACGGCGAAGGTCTCCCGCACCCTGTCGAGCAGAGCCTCCAGGCTGTTGCCACCCCGCAGCACGCTGCCGGCCAAGTGCGACAGAGTTTCGGACTCGTTACGCAGCTGGGCGGCTTCCCGGGCCCTGCGTGCGGCTGAGCCCACGATCGACGCCACCGAAACGGCCACAACCAGGAAGACCGCCAAGGCGACGGTATTCTCGGGATCCGCGATGGTCCACGTGTTCAGCGGCGGCGTGAAGTACCAGCTCAGGAGCAGGAAGCCGACGGCGACCGAGGCGAGAGCAGGTGGCAGCCCGCCCAGGAGTGCCGCCCCGATGGTCAGGGTCAGGAAGAGAAGCAGGTCGTTGGCCAGCCCCGGGCCGCTGCCGAACGCAGTCAGAACACCAGTGAGCAGGAGAGGGCCGAGCACTCCGACCAGCCAGCCCGCGAGGACGCGTCGGCCGGTCAGGCCGCGTCGCTGGGGCGAGGGAGGACGCCTGCCCCGGCCGATCGCATCATGGGTGACTATGTGGACGTCCAGATCGGGACCTGACTCCCTGGCGACCGTGGCACTGGTTCCGGGGCCGGAGAGGTTCTGCCAGGAACGACGGCGGCTGGCACCAAGGACGATCTGGGTGGCGTTGACACCTCGCGAGAACGCGAGCAGCGCGGAAGGAACGTCGTCGCCGATGACGTGGTGGAAGGTGCCCCCCAGGTCTTCGACGAGGCTCCGCTGGATCGCCAGCTCCTCAGGGGAGGCTGATGCGAGGCCGTCGCTGCGGGCGACGTAGACGGCCAGTACCTTGCCACCGGCCCCCTTCTCCGCGAGCCGGGAAGCCCTCCGGATCAGCGTCCGGCCCTCGCGTCCGCCGGTCAGTCCCACGACGATGCGCTCGCGAGACCGCCACATCGCCGAGAGCTGGTGGTCCGTACGGTACTGATTCAGGTGCTCGTCGACACGGTCGGCCACCCACAGCAGAGCAAGTTCACGCAGAGCCGTGAGATTGCCGGGCCGGAAGTAGTTCGCCAGTGCAGCTTCGATCTTGTCCGGTTCGTAGATGTTCCCGTGGGCCATACGGCGGCGCAGAGCCTCCGGGGCCATGTCGACCAACTCGATCTGTGCGGCGCGCCGAACGACCTCGTCGGGAACCGTCTCGCGTTGCCGGACACCGATGATCGATGCGACGACATCCCCCAGAGACTCCAGATGCTGGATGTTCGCCGTCGATATGACATCGATACCCGCGGCCAGCAGCTCCTCCACGTCCTGCCAGCGCTTTGTGTTGCGCGAGCCGGGAATGTTGGTGTGGGGCAGCTCGTCCACCAAGGCCACTGCAGGCATGCGGGCCAGGACCGCGTCTACGTCCATCTCGGGGAACGTCCTGCCGCGGTAGTCGATCTCGCGTCGTGGGATCTGCTCCAGGCCGAGCAGCATGGCTTGTGTAAGGGAGCGGCCGTGGTCCTCGACCAAGGCAACCACGCAGTCCGTGCCCCGCTCGACTCGGCGGTGCGCCTCGGCGAGCATGGCGTAGGTCTTGCCGACTCCTGGTGCGGCGCCGAGGTAGATACGAAGCCTGCCGCGTCCCATGCGTGATCTCTCGTGCGGAAGCCGGTGAAGCCCTTTGCCTACCGAGGTTCCCGATCACTCCGTTGCCGACCTGGTTTTTCAGCGCAAGGCCGAGACACGGGAAACATCGAGGCGTACAGGCGAACCGGGGTCCCTATCGAACATCATGTTCGGCACAACTCCTACGCCTGTTGACGGAGCCCATACGGGAATCGCGGCACTCTTGACGCTTTCCATACGAGGAAGAGTTTGGAACGGTGTGGCCTGCCTCGTGTCACAGCGCTTCGAGAGGCCGACCCGGACCGCCTCTACTGGAGTTCGCTGAAGCGTTCGGTAGCCCGGGTGCGTCCGGCGACGATGATGGTGTCGTCCGCTTCCACGACGGTCTCAGGGGTCGCGTAGGTGAAACCCTCACCAGGACGCTTGATGGCGACGACGGTGATGCCGTAACGCGAGCGGACTGCGCTGTTGGCCAGGGGCAGCCCGATGATATCGGCGGGGGGGTTGGTCTTGACCATGGCGAAGTCGTCCTCGAACTCGATGTAGTCGAGCATGCGGCCCCGCACGAGGTGGGCGACGCGCTGGCCCATGTCGTGCTCGGGGTGGACGACGTGGTGGACACCGAGCTGGGTGAGAATGCGGCCGTGAGCCTCGCTGGTGGCCTTGGCCCAGACGTTCTCGATGCCGAAGGAGATCAGCAGCGAGGCGGTGAGGATACTGGCTTCGAGGTCGGTGCCGATGGCGACGACGGCACGGTCGAACTCGTGCACTCCCAGCTGGCGCAGGGCGTCCTCCTTGGTGGAGTCGGCCCGTACAGCGTGGGTGAGAGAGCCGGAGAGCGCCTGGACCACTTCGGCGTCCTCGTCGATGCCGAGGACCTCGGTGTCCTCGTCGACCAGCTCCAGGGCCAGGGCGCGGCCGAAGCGGCCGAGGCCGATGACGACGACGGAGCCCTGGGTGCCTGTACGGCGTTTCTTGGGGGCGGTCTTCCTAGCCAATGATGGGTCTCTCCTCGGGGAGGTCGTACAGGCGTACACGGCTGCGCAGGGCGAGGGCGGAGGCGACGGTGATGGGGCCGAGCCGGCCGATGAACATCAGCGCGATCAGCAAGAGCTGCAGGCCGAGGGGTAGGTCGGCGGTGATGCCGGTGGACAGGCCGACCGTGGCGAACGCCGAGGTGACTTCGAACAGCGACTGGTCCAGGTTGTGGTCGGAGAACACCATGAAGGCCACAGTGGTGCCGGCGACGGCGGCGACGGACAGCAGTACCACGGTCAGTGCCTGACGCTGGAGGTCACCGTGCAGGCGGCGGTTGAAGATGTTGACCGCGCCCTCGCCTCGGATCTCGGCGTATATGACGAAGAAGAGCACGGCGAAGGTGGTGACCTTGATGCCGCCGGCGGTGCCGGCGCTCGCTCCGCCGATGAACATCAGCACGTCCGTGCCCAGCCAGCTCGCTGGGAACATCTGAGAGGTGTCGAGGCTGTTGAACCCGGCGGTACGGGGCATGACGCCCTGGAAGAATCCGGCCAGCAGTTTCCCGGGTACGTTCAGGGGGCCCAGTGTGGCGGGGTTGGACCACTCGATCGCGGTGATGAAGGCACTGCCGCCGATCAGGAAGACACCGGTGGCCCACAGCACGATCTTGGTGTGCAGGGACCAGGCCCGCGGCTTGCGGAAACGGCGGCGCAGCTCGAACAGGACAGGGAAACCCAGTCCTCCGGCGATGACCGCCATCGCGATGGGCAGGCAGATCCAGGGGTCGGTGACGAAGCTCATGAGGTTGTCGGAGTACAGGGCGAAACCGGCGTTGTTGAACGCTGAGACGGCGTGGAAGACCCCCAGCCACGCCGCACGGGGCCAGGGCTCCTCGTAGGTGGTGGCGAACCGCAGGGCCAGCACCAGTGCGGTGATGGCCTCCAGCAGGAGGCTGACCTTGACCACACCGGTCACCACCGAGCGGACGTCGCCCAGGCCCAGGGTTTTGGTTTCCGCGGCGGCTGTCATGCGCGCTTTGAGGCCGATGCGATGGGAGATCAGCAGCACCAGGAGGGATGCGAAAGTCATGATGCCGAAGCCGCCCACTTGGATGAGCCCCAGAATCACGGCCTGTCCGAAACCGCTCCAGTACTCGGGTGTGTCGACCACGATCAGACCGGTCACGCACACGGCGGACGTGGAGGTGAACAACGCCTCCACCAAACCAGCACCACCTGGCCCCGCCTTGGCAACCGGCAGCATCAGTAGCCCGGCACCGGCGATCACGGCCGCGGCGAAGCCGGCCACGACGACTTGGGCCGGGTGCCGAAATCGCGGCCACCAAGGCCTCACCACCGCACACTCCCAGCCGCACGATCAGGAAAGCTGATTGTTGTCACTGGAGGACGATAGATAATCTTGACGTCCTTAGCGACGGCAGCCCCCGCCTTTCGTCCTCTGCGGGATCTAGGCTTGCGTCGTGCTCATCCGAATCAACCCCCACCTCCGCGACCATCCCAGCCCCGTGAGGGCTACCGGGGCGACCGGGTGAGGCGCCCGAACTTCGCCCGGGACCTGCGGCGCACGGAGTACATCCTGGTCTTGGCCGCTGTGGTTCTCATCGCGGCCGGGGCTGCCGGTGAGTCATGGTGGCTGCTGGGCGCGGGCGTGTGGGCCCTGATCGCCGGGGGCCTGATCGAAGTGATCTATCGGCCGTGACAGACTCCGCCGGGCGGTGCGCGCGGCACTGCTCGTAGCGGCGACGAGCCCGCCGCCCTTCCTCGCTTGAACAGGGCTTGATGATTCTGGTCCGCAGCCCTTGCGCCGCGTTAGACGAGATCAGGGGGTTGCTCCGCCTTCTCCTGTCAGGGAACACTGCGCCAGAGCCTCGAGGCAAGCGTCGGACCGTCACTCCTGCTGTGAGTCGTACTGGTCCCGCCATCTGTCGATCAGCGCGGCCATCTCGCGCTGCATGAAGCCGTAGAAGTCCTGCATCTCGTCGAGGCGGCGGCCGACAACCGTCTCCTTGCCCGCGATCTTGATGCCCCCGGCGGCGGCGTCCCACATGCTGGCGAGAAGCGTGTTCTGGTTTCCCATAAGGGTGGCCCAGGCGTGTTCGCGAAAGCGGTAGTGGTCACGGCGGCTGCCGGGAGCCGGTGCACGTTCGATCATGCCGGTAGGGATGAGCTGGTTGACGGCGCCCGACACTGCACCGGAGCTGATCTGCAGGGCGTCGCACAGATCGCCCGCGGTCATGGTTTCCAGCCGGCTGAAGAGCAGGGCCGTCATCACCCGGGCCGTGGTCTTCTGCATGCCGGCCTGGGACAGGGTCAGGGCCAGTCTCTCCGCTTGCTCGCGCAGCTGTGCGTCAGTGTCCCCCGTGTCGCCCACGTCCGGCCTCCTCGATGCGGCAGATCTCCATCATACATATAAACCTTAACACTCAGAGTGTTTATAGATCTCTGAAACTAGGCTATGTTCTGAGCATGGAGAATGTGATCGAGCTCCGGGAGCTCACCAAGACGTACGGCAGCCGCCGCGGCCTGACGGGCCTCAGCCTCGATGTGGTTCAGGGTGAGGTGTTCGGCTTCCTCGGTCCCAACGGGGCGGGCAAGTCCACCACGATCCGCTTGCTCCTCGATCTCATCCGCCCTACCGGGGGCAGCGCCTCCGTTCTGGGGCTTGACCCGAGGAGCGAGGGGGTCGAGCTGAGGCGGCGCGTCGGATACCTGGCGGGCGACTTCGTCTGCGACGGTCGCCAGAACGTTCGTAGTTACCTCCGCTTCCTGGCGCAGCTGCGCGGCGGAGTTCCCCAGGCGCGGATCGATGACCTGGCCGACCGGCTCGGTCTGGATCAGAGCGCGAAGATCAAGAAGCTTTCGAAGGGGAACAGGCAGAAGGTCGGCCTCGTGCAGGCGTTCATGCACACGCCGGAACTCCTCGTCCTCGACGAGCCCAGTTCCGGTCTCGACCCCCTGGTTCAGCAGACCTTCCTCGACATGGTCGGGGAGGCGGCCGCGGGTGGCCAGACGGTTTTCATGTCGAGCCACATCATGAGCGAAGTGGAGGCCGTCGCGGACCGGGTCGGCATCATTCGTGACGGGCACCTCGTGGCCCTCGACGCCGTGGCGAACCTCCGTACCGGCGTCGTCTGTGACATTCAGGTGACCTTCGGGGCGAGCGTGCCGGCGAACGCGTTCGACGGCCTGCCGGGCGGCGAACGCCTGCGGCTGGACGAGTCGGGCACGAAGGTCACGGGCCAGGTTTCGGGCAGCCCCGATGCCCTCGTCAAGGCCCTCGCCCGCTACACGGTCACCAGTCTGCGCGCGTCGGAGCCCGCTCTCGACGAGCTCTTCCACTCGTACTACGAGGGTGCCGAAGCGGCACCGCGTACCGAGTCTGCGCCCATCGCCTGACCAGGCACCAGAACGACGTTGCACTTCGGTATGGAAGGAACCACCCCATGAGCACCGCGATCCTCACCAAAACACTGTCGGACAGCCGCCGGGCGCTGATCGGCTGGGCTGTCGGCACGGCCCTGGTCGGCATGGTGTACGCCAGCACCTACCCGACTCAGCGCGAGAACACCGAGACCATTCCCGAGGCTCTCCGCCAGAGCCTCAACGTCGACGGGACTGCGGCCGGCTATCTGCAGGCGACGGTGTTCGGGATCATCGTCCCCCTGCTTGCGATGATCTACGGCATCACGATGGGAGCCCGAGCCGTGGCCGGCGATGAGGAGTCCGGACAGCTCGACCTGCTGCTCGCCCATCCGATCACCCGGACCCAGCTCGCCCTCCAGCGCTTCGGTGCACTCGTGGCAGGCGCCTTCGGCATTTCGGCCCTGGTCTGGCTCGCTGTCCTCGCTGTCCGCGACAGTGCCGAACTGACCAGTGTCACACCGGTCGACTTCCTGGCCCAGTGTCTGAACCTGGCACTCCTCGCGATCACCTTCGGGGCGTTGGCCCTCGGTATCGGCGCGGCTGTGGGCCGGCGCGCAGTCGTTCTCGTGGTCGCCGCTGTCGTGGGGGTCCTTGCCTACACGGCCAACACCTTCGCCGTCCAGCTCGGTGCCGACTGGCTCGTCCACCTCTCCCCGTTCCACTACTACATCGGCGGCGAACCGCTGAGGAACGGCTTCCAGTGGGGCGACGCGGCAGTTATGGCCGTTGCCTCGCTCGTCTTCGTCGGAGCCGGACTCCTCCGCTTCAACAACCGCGACGTGAACAGCTGACCCATCGAGACACAGGCCGTCCGGACATGTTGCTGGGGTCGAGTCTGGGGCGGACCCGGGTGTGTCTCCGGACAGGCAGCAGTCAAGCTGCCCATGACGTGCCCGACTCCTCAGGCGAGAAAGGTGATGGTGTGTCGGCCATCGACAGCGAGATAGCTCCGCAGCCCAACGTGAACGACCCGGCGATCTACGACTGGTACCGCACCATGCGGGACGACCACCCGGTACATCAGGACCCGGCCACGGGCTGGTGGGTGGTGTACCGCTACTCGGACGCGCGAAATGTCCTGACGAATCCGGGAACCTTCTCCTCGGAAATGCACCGGATGGGGTTCCCCGAATCGGGCCTGGAGAGCCTTCCGCAGATGGACCCGCCCCGTCACACCCGAGTCCGGAGGATCCTGGGCACCACCTTCACGCCGGGTTCCATCGCTGCCTATGAGCCGCAGATCGTACGGATCACCAACGAGATCCTGGACGGCTTCGGCGACCGGGACCGGATCGACCTCGTGGCGGACCTCGCGTACACGGTCCCTATCGCCGTCATCCTGGAGATCCTCGGGCTGCCTGCCGAGGACCGCCACCGGTTCTACGACTGGGCCCGGAAGGTCATGAGCGTCACGCCGGAGGAGATGGCGCAGGAGGGGTATCTGGAAGCTCTGGGTGAACTCCAGCAGGAAGCCATCGGTTACCTCCGTGAGAAGGTGCGCGAGCGCAAGAACAAGCCAGGCGACGACATGCTGACGCGGCTCGCCAACGCAGAGCTCGACGGCGATCGGCTCACCGAGGACGAGACGGTGAACTTCGCCAACGTGATGTTTGCCGGCGGGCATATCAGCACGACGATGACCGTCGCCAATGCAGTGGACCTGCTGGACCTGAACCCGAAGGCACAGGCCGAGGTACGGGCCGACCGCAGCCTGATCGGACCGGCCGTCGAAGAGGTGCTTCGCCACCGGCCACCGATCACGACCGGGCTCAGGGCGTCGACCCGCGAGGTGGAGGTGGCAGGAGTGACCATTCCCGCCAACCAGCACGTCGCCGCCAGCTTCTGTTCGGCCAACCGGGACGAGCGGCAGTTCCCCGACCCGGAGGCGTTCGACATCCACCGCAACAGCGAAGGGCGCCACTTCGGCTTCGGATTCGGCACCCACCACTGCATCGGAAACGCCTTGGGGCGCCTGGAGACACGTCTCGTCCTAGGAGTGCTTTTCGACCGCTTCAAGGACATCGGCGTGGATCGCGACGGTGATCTCGCTTGGGCCATCCCTCCCCAGATGGTCGGCTTCGACAAGCTTCCGGTTGCCCTGAGTCGTGTCTGACACCCACTCAAGAAATGCCCCCCGTGACTGAGCCTTTTCCAACCTGAAGCCGCAGGTCACGGGGGCGTGGGACGGGGCGGGGCGCTCGGGCCGGGCGGGTCCTTGATCGACAGCAGGTGACGGTTCGCCAGCGGGAGAATTGCGCTGACACCTGGATCGTGCTGCTCTTTCGTGTGCCCTACCAGTATGTGGCCGGTCCCGTGACGACCCAGCCGGCGTCGGTGGGCCTGACCCAGAAGCCCAATGCCACCTCGATCATCTGCGCGCGGTAGGTGATCTCAACGTTGACATGACTGCCGGTATGGCCCCAGCGGAAGTCCGCGAGATCGAGTTCGCCGAGCCAGGACAGGTCCTGCTCCCACTCGTCGGCAGCAGGGCTGCCGCTCGCCTCGTCCTCATCGGCGCTCGCTTCGACGGAACCGGTCCACAGCGCCTTGAGCACATGCCGGACGGGGTAGTGATCGATGAGTTGTTCGGCCTCAGGGATCCTCCCGGCTCGGAGCAGGCTGAAGTAGCGGCGAACGACCGCTTCGGCGTCGGTCCTGGCAGGGCGCTCCGTCCAGATCTTCACCGCGAGATCATACGAGTTCGCTGACGCCACTGAGCGGTTTCACCCTGGACATCGCGCGCGGTGGGGGCTGGCTGCCCCTTCGGGCTGTATCTCGGCTGCCCCTCTGTCCCTTGTCTCATACACACAGCCGATGGAGACAGCACTGATCCTCAGCGGCAGCGGGGGCGCGCTGCTCATCTTGATCATCGTCACCGTGCTGCTGCTTGGTGGCCGCCGAGTGCGGCGCGGCCGGAAAGTCGGCCGCTACCCATACCGTGCCAGGCCCAACGGCACCTACGACAACTCGTCGACGGGCAGTCCCCATTGAGCTTTTCCAACCTCCCGCGTCAGTTGGGCAGTTGGCCTGACAGACGGATGAAGCCCCTGGTAGATGGGTTTTCGACCAAGAGAACCGTCTCCACCAGGGGCTTCGCATGCTTGTCTACCTGTACGGCGTCGACGTGTCCAGCTCTGCCCTTCGTTTCCTCGCCGCCCGCCTGAGGGAACGCCGTCGCGCTCTCGGCACCCGATGGCGGCGCCTGAGCGCGGGCCGACAGGCACTGCTCGCCCTCGTCCACCTCCGCAACGGACAGCCCTATGCCCAGCTCGCGGCCGGTTTCGGGATCGGCACCACCACCGTCTACCGGTACGTCACCGAGGCCGTCGAGCTCCTGGCCGCCCTTGCCCCCACGCTCGCCGAAGCCATGCGGGCCGCGTCGATGACGGCGTACCTGATCCTGGACGGGACGCTTCTGCCGATCGACAGGATCGCCGCCGACCGGCCCTTCTACTCGGGCAAACACAAGAAGCACGGCATGAACGTGCAGGTCATAGCCGACCCGAAGGGCCGTGTCCTGTGGACGGCACCGGCCCTGGCCGGTGCCGTCCATGACGTCCGCGCCGCACGCGAGCACGGCATCATCGACGCTCTCGCTGAGGCCGGCATCAACTGCTGGGCGGACAAGGGCTACCAGGGTGCGGGCGGCACGGTCCGTCTCCCTTACCGCGGCCGATGGGACAGCCTTTGGGCCGGGCAGCAGGCCGTCAACCGGTCCCACGCAAGGGTCCGGGCACTGGTCGAACAGGCCATCGCCACCCTCAAGTCCTGGCGGCTCCTCCGTAAACTCCGGTGCTCGACGACCCGAATCACCAGCCTCGTCCAAGCCGTCCTCACCCTCCATCTGGCCAGCTCAGGCTGAGGATGGAAAAGGCTCACTATCTGCGTGTGCGGGTCACTGCCGACGCCGTGCACCGTCATCGCGACTGACGGTCGGTTCCACCGGAGACCGGCCGGGACGACAGCGCGCGGCGCCAGACGTGACCGGCACAGGGAGCCAGGTCCCGTGTCGGCCGTAAACCGAATCGCGGCCCGGATGCCGTAGATCCCGTGGGGCTTCCGTCGGAGAGGCGCACACCGGGGCAGGGGGCGGGAGAGTGCAGTCTGGAGCGTTGCGGTGTGCGTCGACCGGCGAATCCAGGCAGGGTGGTCAGACTTTCAGTTCCGGTGCGCTGCCTGCGCTACCCGCCATGGCCACGTAGATGGTGTTGGTCGAGGTGCCGCCGCGCAGCGGGTTGGGGAACTCCACCACGTGGGCAGCGACGTTCTGGAAGCCGTTGGTGAGGAGGGAGACGAAGTCGTCGTCCGGCGGGTCGTTGGACCACAGGGCGAAGACGCCTCCGGGGTGCAGGTGGCGGGAAAGGGCGCTCAGGCCCTCCGGCTGGTAGAGAGCGGCATGGCTCGGGTGCAGCACGTGACGGGGGGAGTGGTCGACGTCCAGCAGGATGGCGTGGAAGAGGCGGCCCTCGGTCCGTGGGTCCAGTCCGTGGCCCTCCCGCACCATGGCGAAGAAGTCGCCGTGCACCAGTCGGCAGCGGTCGTCCGAGCCGAGCGCGGTGCCGAGCGGTACCAGGCCGCGTCGGTGCCAGTCGATGACCTCGCCGAGGGTGTCGACGACGATCAGGGAGCGGACGGCCGGCTCCCGAAGGGCGGCGTGTGCCGTGTACCCGAGGCCGAGGCCGCCGACGGCGACATCGAGGCCGGGGTGGCGCGCGAGGGGGGCGAGGCCCAGTCTGGCGAGGGCGATCTCGCCCTCGGTGAAGAGGCTGGACATCAGAAACTCGTCCCCGAGCTTCACCTCGTACACGTCGTCTCCCGACAACGGGTCGCGCCGGCGCCGCAGGCTGATGTCGCCGATCGGTGTCGGCTTCCAGTCGAGTTCCTCGAAGCGGGTGGTCATGGTGGGGGTCTCCTCCGGTCGGCGACGCTGTGTCAGGCGTCAATGACGACGGGGATGATCAGGGGCTTGCGGCGGTGGCTGCGGAAGGCCCAGGAGGCGACGGCGCGAGCGATGCGCTGTTCGAGCTGATGGTGGTCGCCGATGCCCTCTTGCGCCGCCGCGGCCAGGGTCTTCTCGATGAGCGGGATCACGGGCTCGAAGGTGGTGTCGTCGTGCTCGAATCCGCGGGCGAGGAAGTCGGGCGCCTCCGCAAGTGCTCCGGTGTCGGCGTCGACGATCGCCACGATGGTGACCACGCCCTCCTCCGCCAGGACGCGGCGGTCCTTCAGGGACGTCTCGGTCGCGCCTCCGACCGTCATGCCGTCGACGTACACGTAGCCGGCCGGGACCTTTCCGGTGATCGAGGCGCGCCCGTCGACGAGGTCGACGACGACACCGTCCTCGGCGATGATCACGCGGTCCGGTGCGACGCCGGTGCGGACGGCGAGGTCGGCGTTGGCCCGCATGTGCTTCCACTCGCCGTGGACGGGCATGACATGGCGGGGCTTGACGATGTTGTAGCAGTACACGAGTTCACCCGCGCTGGCGTGACCGGAGACGTGCACCTTGGCATTGCCCTTGTGGACGACGTTGGCACCCCAGCGGGTCAGCCCGTTGATCACCCGGTAGATGGCGTTCTCGTTGCCCGGGATGAGGGAGCTGGCGAGCAGGACGGTGTCGCCCTGACCGATGCGGATCGAGTGATCGCGGTTGGCCATGCGGGAGAGGGCGGCCATCGGTTCGCCCTGTGAGCCCGTGCAGACCAGGGTGATCTTGTGGTCGGGCAGCTTCTCCAGCTCCCTTGCCTCGACCACGAGGCCCGGCGGCGTCCGCAGATAGCCCAGTTCGCGGGCGATGCCCATGTTGCGGACCATGGACCGGCCCACAAATGCGACCTTCCGACCGTGCTGGTGGGCGGCGTCGAGGACCTGCTGGATGCGGTGGACGTGGCTGGCGAAGCTGGAGACGATGACCCGGCGCGGGGCGGTCCGCATGACGTGCTCGATGGCGGGGTTCAGCTCGCGCTCGGACGTGGTGAAACCGGGCACCTCGGCGTTGGTGGAGTCGGTGAGGAACAGGTCGACGCCCTCCTCGCCGAGCCGGGCGAAGGCGCGCAGGTCGGTGATGCGGTCGTCCAGAGGGAACTGGTCCATCTTGAAGTCACCGGTGTGCAGGACCATCCCGGCACCGGTGCGGATGGCGACCGCGAGGCCGTCGGGGATGGAGTGATTGACCGCCACGAACTCGCAGCCGAAGGGCCCGAAGTCGCGCCGTTCCCCTTCCTTCACCCGCACGGTGACGGGCTTGATGTGGTGCTCCTTGAGCTTGGCCTCAAGGAAGGCGAGCGTCAGCTTCGAGCCGATGACCGGGATGTCCCGGCGCTCTCGCAGGAGGTAGGGCACGCCCCCAATGTGGTCCTCGTGTCCGTGCGTGAGGACCAGACCGACGACATCGTGCAGACGGTCGCGGATCGAGGTGAAGTCGGGCAGGATCACGTCGACGCCGGGCTGGGTCTCCTCGGGGAACAGCACGCCGCAGTCGACGATCAGCAGTTTGCCGGCGTACTCGAAGACGGTCATGTTGCGACCGATCTCACCGAGACCGCCCAGGGCGACGACCCTCAGCCCTCCTGCGACCAGGGCAGGAGCGGGCTTCAGATCAGGATGTGGATGGCTCATACGCTGACGCTACCGGAGAGAGTTACGGCGATGATCCATTATGGGGCGTGACTCAGACTGCCTCACGACCCACGCAAGGGGGAGAGCGCTCGGGACTAACTTGACTCTGTCGGGGATCTTGGAGCCGTCGAGGTCAGGTGCCCAGGGTTCGCCAGGACTTCGGCCGGGGCATTTCGCGCTGGTCGAGGTAGTTCTGGAAGGCAGTCGGTCGGCGAGGTGTGGGTGATTCCTCGGTTGGTGGCAGTTGGCTGAGGCGCTCGATGTTGACGGCGATGGCCGTCAGGACGTGCTGGATGTGGGCCTTTCGCTGTCCTCGGTAGCGGCAGCGCCGCATGCTGTGGCCGTGGGCGAACTCGTTGACCGTGCCCTCCACTCCGGAGCGGAGCGCGTAACGGGTTTTCCATTCGAGGGTCTGTTGTTGGGTGCGGACGCGGAGTTGCAGGTCGCGGAGCTCTCGAGGAGGGAAGCCCACGGTGCGGGCGTTGTCGCCGGTGGTGGTGCACTGGGTGCGGGCCGGGCAGGGGCGGCACTGGCTCTTGGTGAACCTGGCCACGATCAGCGGGGCCGCGGTGGGCGAGGAGGTCGGGTAGGGGCCATGCCAGCCCGCGCTGACCTGGCCCTGGGGGCAGGTGACCTGCTGGAGGTCGTAGTCGATGTGGAAGTCGTCCCGGGCGAAACCCTTGGCCTGGCGATGCTGCCGGGTGGGGTTGGCCGGCAGCGGTCCGGTGACGGTGACCTGGTGTTCACGGGCGGCTTGTTCCAGGTGGGGCAGGGAGGTGTAGCCGGCGTCGACCAGGTGCTCGGCGGGCAGCAGACCGCGGCGGCCCAGACGGGTGTGGATGCCGGGCAGGACCTGGCTGTCGTGGGTGGTGGCCGCAGTGGTGGCCACGTCCGTGATCACGTCGGGGCCGTCGGGAGCGCAGGTCTCGGTCAGGTGCGCGGCGAACTCTTTCCAGCTGATGATGTGTCCGTGTCGTGCGTAGCGGGCCGGGGTGTCGTAGGGAGAGACGACAACCCGGGACGAGGGCGGCAGCCCGGGCCCGGCTTCCTTCTCGGCGGTGCGCCGGCGCAGGCGTCCCGCGGTGTCACGGTCGTAGTTCTGCACCATGATCTGGCGCAGGGCCTGGATGCGGGGACCGGACGTGCGGTCTGCTCCGTGCCGGTAGAGATGTTCCAGGAGCCGTAGGGCGTCGTTTCCGGTGGCGAGGATCCGGGTCTTGGGTTTGGCGGGGTTCTTGCCCAGGCGGACCGGCCGGCCGTAGCGGAGCCCTCAGCCCTCATCGACCAGCTCGTCGAGCAGGTGAGGGGAGGTGCCGGCGGCTTCTTCCAGGGCGGCGCGGACCGCTTCGGTGATCAGCTCCAGGCGGGTCAGGTCGCGCACCGCGGCCAGGACATGGGTGGAATCGGTGCGCTGGGTAGTGCGCTCGTGCACCAGGCCGGCTTCCTTGAGGCGGGCCAGCGCGAGGTCGAGGAGGCGGTCAGCACGGTCTGCTTCGGCAAGACGGTCGCGGAAGTCGGCCAGCACGCTGTTGTGGAACCCGGGGTCGTCCAGCTCCATGGCCATGGCGTACTTGAAGTCGATGCGGCAGCGGACCGCCTCGGCGGCCTGCCGGTCCGACAGTCCGAGCAGGAACTGCAGCGCGCAGACGGTGGCCAACTGGGCGGGCGACAGGCCCGGGCGCCCCTCACGCGGGTACCAGTCGGCGAAGTCATCGTCGTGCCACAGCCCGTCCAGCCGGTCTCTCACCCACATCGTCGTAGTGCCACCCGGGTTGCTCGCCCGCGCGATCTGTGTGGTCAGAGAGGGGACTTGCTCACCGGAACGGGGGCGGAGCGACAACGGGGCACCTCGACGATTCCATCGGTTACTGGAACAGCCCGAGCACGCCCGTTGATCATGCTGCCGCACTGAGGAACTCCAAGATCCCCGACAGAGTCAAGTTAGGCGTGAATGCGCGGAGCTCCATAGGCACCGCCGTGTTCGGCGTGGATCCCCCAGATCTCGGCAACGGTCCGTTTCTCCTCGGCCCGGCGCGTGGCACGGGCTTCCTCGGTGGCAAGGTGCCGGTAGTAGCCGGCGCGGGATACCCCGAGCACCCGGCAGATCAGCTTGACGCCGAAGTCGGCGCGGTTGTCGGAGATGAAGGCCCAGCGGCGGGATCTCACTTCACCTCCCGGGCGAAATAGGCGGCTGCCCGGCGCAGGATCTCGCGCTCCAGCCGCCACTCCTGTTCAGCCTTGAGCAGCCGGGCGCGTTCTCCTCCCGCAGTCGGGCCAGTTCCTCGGCCGCGCTCACGCCGCCGTCGTGGCCCTCGGGCAAGGCCCGGGCTTCGGCCTTGCGCACCCACGTCCGGAGCGACTCCGCTGTAATGCCGAGATCCGCTGCCACCGTCGCGTACGTCCGCTTCCCACCCGTGGCGCGGGTATAGCGCGACCGCGTCGTTCCTGAACTCCTCCGGATACGGAGACTTGCGTCCCACCTGGACATCCCTCCCTGGACCGTCAAGATCCATTGTCAGGGTGTCCACTCCAAAGGATCAGCCTCACGTGATCGTTGCCCCCTGAGGAACAGCCAAGCTGCCCCGGTGACGGTCAGGATGTGCCGAGTCCGCGCACAAGAAGTGGTACTTCAACCTGGAGGTCGAAGGCCTGCGGGGGCCGCTCAGACTTGGAGTGGCCTGGTCGTGGCGGAGGGTGGGGTGCGTGAGAAATCGTGAGATGTGGGAGCGTGAGACGCGTGAGTGAGACAACGACGCAGACGATGAAGTACCAGGTAGATGGCCCTGAAGGCGCCCCATGGCTGGTACTCGGCCCTAGTCTCGGTACTACCAGTTTCATGTGGGACCGCCAGATTCCGGAGCTGGCCCAGCACTGGCGGGTCTTCCGCTACGACCTGCCGGGCCACGGCGGCGCCCCCGCGCACGCGGCGCCTTCCGTCGCCGAACTGGGGGACCGGCTGCTCGCGACCCTGGACGGGCTCGGCGTCCAGCGGTTCGGCTACGCGGGCTGCTCGATCGGCGGGGCGGTCGGGGCCGACCTGGCCCTGCGCCACCCGCACCGGGTGGCCTCGCTGGCGCTGGTCGCCTCCTCGCCCCGGTTCGGGACGGCCGACGAGTTCCGGCAGCGCGGGGTGATCGTCCGCACCAACGGCCTGGAGCCGATGGCCCGCACCGCGCCGGAACGCTGGTTCACCCCCGGCTTCGCCGCCGCGCAGCCCGCCATCGTGGAGTGGGCCGTGCAGATGGTCCGCACCACCGACCCCGGCTGCTACATCGCCGCCTGCGAGGCGCTGGCGGCGTTCGACATCCGCGACCACCTGGGCCGGATCGGCGTCCCGACCCTGGTCCTGGTCGGCGCCGAGGACAAGGTCACCGGCCCCGCCGAGGCGCGCACCCTGGTCGCCGGGATACCGGACGCGCGCCTCGCGCTCGTCCCCGGCGCCTCCCACCTGGCCCCGGTCGAGCAGCCCGCAGCCGTCTGCGACCTGCTGCTGACGCACTTCTCCTCCGCCTGGCAGGACGCGCCCGCAGCCCTCCCGGCGCCGCCGCTCGTCCCCGGGCCGACCACCCCCGCCACCCCGTTCGCCCCCGTCGCCGAGATCGCGGCGGCGCCCCTCGCGCCCGAGGTCGCCGGGCGTCAGCCGGACGACCGGTACGAGCGCGGGACGAAGGTACGCCGGGAGGTGCTGGGGGACGCCCATGTCGACGCGGTGAACGGCTCGGCCGACGCGTTCACCGAGGACTTCCAGGAGCTGGTCACCCGGTACGCCTGGGGCGAGGTCTGGAGCCGGGACGGGCTCGACCGCCGTACCCGCAGCTGCATCACCCTCACCGCGCTCGTCGCCTCCGGCCACCTGGAGGGCCTGGCCGCGCACACCCGCGCGGCCCTGCGCAACGGCCTGACGCCCGCCGAGATCAAGGAGGTCCTGCTCCAGACCGCCGTCTACTGCGGCATCCCGGCAGCAGGCGCCGCCTTCTCCGTCGCGCAGTCCGTGATCCAGGAGGAAACGACCCCGCCCGCGTAGCAGGATGGACCCATGAACGCATCGCCTCTGGCACTCACGCTCACCAAGAAGACCCACTCCTGCGTGCGGATCGAGAAGGAGGGGCGTGTCCTGGTCATCGACCCGGGCGGCTTCTCCGAGGACGACGCGGCCATCGGCGCCGACGTACTCCTGGTCACGCACGAGCACCCGGACCACTTCAACGAGGCGCGGCTGCGGGCGGGCCTGGAGGCCAACCCGGCGGCGGAGATCTGGACGCTGCGCAGCGTGGCCGAGCAGCTGTCGGCCGCGTTCCCGGGGCGGGTGCACACCGTGGGCGACGGTGACGCGTTCTCGGCGGCCGGGTTCGATGTCACCGTGCACGGCGAGCTGCACGCGGTGATCCACCCGGACATCCCGAGGATCACCAACGTCGGCTTCCTGGTGGACGGTTCGGTCTTCCACCCCGGCGACGCGCTCACGGTCCCCGGGCGTTCCGTGGACACGCTGCTGCTGCCGGTGATGGCCCCGTGGAACAAGATCTCCGAGGTCATCGACTACGTACGGGAGGTCAAGCCGCGCCGTGCCATCGACGTCCACGACGCCCTGCTGACCGACCTGGCGCGGCCGATCTACGACAACCAGATCGGCGCCCTGGGCGGCGCGGACCACGACCGGCTGGCCCCGGGAGGCGTCACCGAGCTGTGAGCCCGACGGCCGTTGTCAGTGGGAGCCGCTAGGTTGGCTGCCATGCGCATCGCCACCTATAACGTCAATTCGATCACCGCCCGGCTGCCGAGGCTCCTGGCCTGGCTGGAGAGCAGCGGCACCGATGTGCTGTGTATCCAGGAGACCAAGTGCACGGCGGAGCAGTTCCCCGCCGAAGCCCTGCGCGAGGCGGGTTACGAATCCGCGGTCAACGCCACCGGCCGGTGGAACGGGGTCGCGCTGCTCTCCCGCGTCGGCCTCACCGATGTCGTCACCGGGCTGCCCGGCGGCCCGGAGTACGACGGAGTGGAGGAGCCCCGCGCGATCTCCGCGACCTGCGGCCCGGTGCGCCTCTGGTCGGTCTACGTGCCCAACGGCCGCGAGGTCGAGCACCCGCACTACGCGTACAAGCTGGCCTGGCTGGAGGCGCTGCGGAAGGCCGTGGCGGCGGACGCGGCGGGGACGCTGCCGTTCGCGGTCCTGGGCGATTTCAATGTGGCCCCGACCGACGAGGACGTCTGGGACCCGGCGCTCTTCGCGGGCGCCACACATGTCACGCCCGCCGAGCGTGCGGCTCTCTCCGCTCTGGAGGGGGAGGGGCTGGGCGAGGTCCTGCCCCGCCCCCTCAAGTACGACCGGGCGTACACCTTCTGGGACTACCGGGAGCTGCGCTTCCCCAAGAACAAGGGCATGCGGATCGACCTGACCTACGGCAACGAGCCGTTCACGGCCGCCGTCAAGGACAGCTATGTGGACCGCGAGGAGCGCAAGGGCAAGGGCGCGTCCGACCACGCACCGGTCGTGGTGGACCTCGACCTCTGACAGGCGGCGGGTGCGGACGCCGGCCACAACTGACAACCAAAGGTTGACACTCAATGGGTGTCAACCTAAGGTTGACGCATGACGCAGCCACTTCCTGCCACCCCGACCGTGCGCCTCGACGACCTGATCGAGGCCATCAAGAAGTCCAACCCCGATGCACTGGAGCAGCTCTCCGGTGCGGTGATCGCCGCCGATCACCTCGGCGATGTGGCCGACCACCTCATCGGCCACTTCGTGGACCAGGCCCGCCGCTCGGGCGCCTCCTGGACCGACATCGGCCGGAGCATGGGGGTCACCCGTCAGGCGGCCCAGAAGCGCTTCGTCACGAAGAAGAGCGAGGAAGCGCCCGACCTGGACCCGAGCCAGGGCTTCGGCCGCTTCACCCAGCGCGCCCGGAACGTCGTGATGGCCTCTCACAACGAGGCCAAGACCGCCCACCACGCCGAGATCCTCCCGGGCCACCTGCTGCTCGGCCTCCTCGCCGAGCCCGAATCCATCGCCTCCCGGGTCCTCACCGGCCAGGGCGTATCCCCTGAGGCCCTCCGCACGGCGGCAACCCTTGCCCTGCCGGCCGCGGCCGACGAGGTGCCGGAGCTGATCCCGTACGACGCGGACTCCCGCAAGATCCTGGAGCTGACGTTCCGCGAGGCGCTGCGGCTCGGCCACAACTACGTCGGCACGGAGCACATCCTGCTGGCACTGCTGGAGTTCGAGGACGGCTCGGGAGTGCTGAACGGCCTGGGCGTCGCCAAGGAGGCAACGTCGGCGGCGGTCGAATCGGCGGTGGCAGAAGCGGCCGCCGCTCTGTGGCAGCAGAACTCCTGACGCCCTGTTCGGGCGAGGGCGGCGGGCTTCGGCATACCGAGGGCCCGCCGCCCGGTCGTTGCCGTCCAGGGCTCAGTGAACCGAGAACCCGCCGTCCACGAAGAGTGCCTGCCCGGTGACGTAGGCGGAAGAGCGCCCCGCGAGAAACACCGCAGCCCCCGCGAAGTCCTCCGCCAGCCCGTTGCGCCCGACGAGGGTACGGGCGGCGAGCGAGGCGACCTTCTCCGGGTCGGAGGCGAGCCGTTCGTTGAGCTGGGTGAGCACGAACCCCGGGACCAGGGTGTTCACGGTGACGCCGTACGGAGACCAGGCCTCGGCCTGGGACCGGGCCAGCGACTCCAGCCCGCCCTTGGACACCCCGTACGCCCCGCTGTTCACGAAGGCGCGGTGGGCCTGCTGCGAGGTGACGTGGATGATCCGCCCGTACCCCCGCTCGGCCATCCCGGGCCCGAACCGCTGCCCCAGCAGGAAGGGCGCCTTGAGGTTCACGGCCATGGTGGTGTCCCAGACGTCCTCACCGAGCTCGCCCAGGGGCGGCCGCAGATTGACCCCGGCACAGTTGACGAGAATGTCCGGCTCCCCAAAGGCGGCATCAACCCCGTCCCCCGCCGCGCGCACCCCCTCGGCGGTCCCGAGATCGGCACTCACCCAGGCGGCCCGGCACCCCTCGCCCTCCAACTCCCCGACGGTCGCCTCCAACTCGGCCTCCCGCCGAGCCACCACAACCACACTCGCCCCGGCCCGTGCAAGCGCCCCGGCGATGGCCCGCCCGATCCCGGAACTGCCCCCGGTCACTACGGCGACCCGGCCGACCAGGGAGAACAGGTCCG
Source organism: Streptomyces griseobrunneus (assembly GCF_046713465.1). Taxonomy (NCBI): domain Bacteria; kingdom Bacillati; phylum Actinomycetota; class Actinomycetes; order Kitasatosporales; family Streptomycetaceae; genus Streptomyces; species Streptomyces griseobrunneus. The sequence goes on along the minus strand of NZ_CP177081.1, from coordinate 107,816 downwards.
ACACATACGTCTGCGCACTCATGTTCGTACCCTAGAGCTCGCTACCCGAGCGTTGAACGGCGAGGGTTGACCGTGACCGGTGTGGATCTTCGGCCGATCGGCGCGAGGTGATCACGCGCCGATGGGACGCCGTTGAGCGGCCTGCCAGAATGAGCCCCAGGGGTACACCGTTCACTCAGGTTGATACGGCGGGGAGGTCGATCGAGGGTGCGGCCGTGCCAAGCCCTGTGGGCGTTCCAGTAGCTGACGGGGGAAAGTTGATGGAGCCTTTTGTGATCAATACGTTCTGGGATGGCGTTATGGATTTGATTCAATTTTCAGACGGTGACACCAGCATCCGTGTGTCTGTCCTGGGTCGGCAAGGGCCTGGCATTCTGCCGGTGCATGACTTGCTTGACGCAGAGATTGTGGTGAATGGCAGTTTTATCAGTGGGCGCCTCGATATCTGCTTCCACCTCTCGGATCTGGAGAGCTGGTCCACGGCATTGGATGATTTGGAGATCGGGAGAAGTGTCGAATGGCTGGACACTGGAAACGGCCCAGTGATCAGGATTCAATCGGCCGATGATGACTCTGATGTCCCTGTTTTTGTCATCGAGGATGCATCCGGATCCGGGGCATCGGCAATCATTCCGATCGCCGTTGACGGTGGATGGGTCGAGAGGCAGCGAGAGCAACTGCGTGAGGTGGTGCGAATGTGGCCGAGTGAGGTGGTCAAGACGTCACCGGGTGCCTATGAGTGGCGTTCTTGAAAGATCCTCGTCGAAGGCATGAGGATTCGACGAAAATACGAAAAGTGCGGGCAGGGACTCAACGAGGCCCTGCCCGCACTTCATCGCCGGGTCAAGATTGCGGATGTGCTGATGGCGACTCCAGGGCGGTTCGGCAGGAGGAGTCAGCTTCTGCTATTGCATGAACGTCCTGGCCATGAACCAACCGGCGTCATCGAACGCTTCGATCGAAACCGCGAATGGGATATTGCTGCCTGGGCGGTAGAGCGGTGTCGACGAGTACATAATGGTATTGCCGTTGGCGACGTGTTTGGCAATTTCCGACTCGAAAATATTCATCACGCCGTTGTCGATGGTGGCCGTTGTCCTGACGAAGTTCTCCGGCGTATTTCCCGATCCGCCCAGTGCCTTCGGGAGGAGGTGCCCACGCGCGTCCCCGTTGTCTCCACTGACGAAGCCGGGGGGCCGCATTCTGGTGGATGCCTTGTTTCCAGTGCCGATCATTTGCGGTGTGACTACAGCGACTATGCCGGAGCGCCGCCCATCAGTGTCGATGCTGCCATAGTCGATTTCTCCGCAGTTGTGGACGAGGACCGGCGTAGCCTCCGCCATCACGTAGTACGTGTGGGTGTTGGCGACCGTCAGGTTGTGGACCGTCGCACCCGAGCTGGTCCAGCGCTCGACCGCCGTGACCTGAACCTGGGTGCCGGAGCCGGTCTGGAGCCACTGGCCCGACTGAAGGTCCGTGGCGTCGATCCACTCGCCGAGCTCGGGGACCCAGAACGGGTGGCCGTCGGTCGCCGTGACTTCTGCGGACTTCGAGCCGCGGTCGCCGTCGGTGTTGATGGTGACCTTGACCAGGCGCTTGATGCCCTCGCCCTTGATCTCAGCGGTGACCGTCTCGATCCGGGTCTCACCCGTCTCCGGGTCGGTGGCCTTGACCTTGTCGCCGGCCTTCACGTCTTCGATCGGTTTCGCCGAACCGTCGGCCATCAGGACCTTGGTGCCGGGCGTGAAGCTGTTCGTCGTGCAGGAGGCACCCTCGCCGGTCTTCCCCGATCCGCCGCTACCGCTGGTCCCGCCCTTGGAACGGGCCGAGCCACCGGAGGAACCACCAGGCTTGGAGAGGCCCTTCCCGCCGCCCCCTGATGCCTTCTTGACGCTCGCGGCCGAAGACGCCTTCGGGGCTGCCTTCGCCTGCGCCTGCTTCTGGACCGGGTTGCCGGTCTTCTTTGTCTGGTTGACCGCCTTGTTACTGGTGGTATTCGCCTTTTCGGCGGCTTTCTTCTTCGCCGCCTGCGCGGCCTTCTTGGCCTTCTCGATCGCCGCCTTCTTGGCGTCGAGCGCTCTCTTCTCCGCCGCCTTCGCCGCGGCGAGGACGATCTGGGCCGCCTTCTTCGCCGTTCTCCACGCCTGGATCGCGGAGATCGTGCGGTTGACCGCCTTCAGGACGGAGGGGATCTTCCCCAGCTTGGTCCAGGGAATCGCCCCGATGATGAGGCTTCCGCAGGCCCACATGTCACCGCCGAAGCAGTTCATGGCATCGGTGATGCCGATGAAGTCCTTCAGCGCGCCCCAGGCCGCCGAGAGGATCACCGAGGTGAGCGAGCGGCCCATGGCCGCCTGGGCCTGGGAGACCTGTGCGGCGCTGAGGCCCGCGCCGGAGAGGGCCGCGGCCGTCTCCGATGCGGTCAGCGTCACCGAGAGGCCGGTGGGGTCGGACAGGGTGACCGGGTTGTTGTGGGCGTAGGCGTAGCCGTTGGACTGCAACGGGTCGGCCAGGTCCAGGACCGGGTCGGCGGAGAGGAAGCGGCCGACGACCGGGTCGTAGAGGCGGGCTCCGAGTGGTGTGTAGCCGGAGGATTCGTCGCGCGTCGCGCCCAGGAACCCGGCGTGGTTCTGCATGGTGGGCGTGGCCGCGCCGCGCTGGTTGCCGAAGGGGTCCTGCTTGCGGATCCGGACCGGCATCGTGTCGTTGAGGGCGACCTCGGCGTACGGGCTGCCCTGGTGGTCCGTGGCGATGGCGACCAGTTGCTGGGCGCCGGTGCCGTAGCTGTAGCGCAGGACCGAGCCGCCGGGCGTCGCGTAGGAACGCTGGGTGTTGACCAGCACGCCGCCCTTCTGGACCGTGACCTCGGAGTCGCCCAGGTGCAGGGTCGCCTGCTTCCCCTGGACGGTCAGCAGGCGGGTGCCGTCGGGCCCGTAGATGTGACGGGTCTCGTTCTGCGCCTCCCACTGCTGCGCTGCGGAACCGCCGGCGCAGGCCGCCAGCACGATCGGCGTGCTGTTGGCGGTGGCCCCGTCCTTCACGGCGACGCACAGGCCGGACGCCGGGTGGGTGAGCTGCCCGGCCGCGTTGCGCTTCAGCTGCTGGGCGGCCGAACCGTCACACTTCTGCACCTGCAGGGCCGAGCCGGCCGTGTTGGCCGCCGGCTTCAGGCACCAGGCCTCGTGGACGCTCATCGCGCCCAGGTCGGCATCGTTCTGGTTCGGCGTGGCGGAGAAGTTCCACTTCTGCGCGCTCGTCGCGTTGCAGGAGTAAAGCTGCACCGGCCGGCCGGCCGCCGCGACGCCCGACTGCAGGTCGAGGCACTTGCCCGCCAGACCGATGTAGTCGGTCTTGCCGCCGCTGCCCTGGCCGGTGATCCGCTCGACCTGGCCGTCGTAGGTCCAGGTGAGCTCCTGCTTGTCGCCCGTCCCCACGGAGGTGACGGTCTTGGTCTCACCGGTCAGCTCGTACAGCCGCTCCGCCTCGGCGGTGACCTGTGCGCCCTGCGGCGTGACGTACTTCTTCGTCAGCTTGGTGAGGGTGCGCGGCTGACTGCCGTCGGCCTTGCCGTACGTGTAGTCGGTGACGGCGTCCTTGGCGGTGTCACCGGCGAGGTCCTTCTCGGACAGCTTCTTGCGGTTGCCGAGCAGGTCGTACTCGTACTCCTGCCAGTAGCCGGAACCGTCCGTGCCCGCCGTCGCGTTGGACGTGCCGTCAGGACCGGCCGGCCCCGCGGTGCAGGAGTTCTGGTCCTTCGCCGTCCAGGCCTTCGTCAGCTGGCCGAGCGGGTCGTACGTGAAGCACTGCCGCTCCTCGATACCGAGGGAGCGCTCGCGGATGGAGGTGACGCCGCCCGCGTTGTTGTACCAGTAGGAGCGGTGCGAGACGAGGTTGCCGCCGACGACCGAGGTGTCGCCCGTCTTCTCCCGGTAGACCTGCTGGTCGGTGAGTTCGCCACCGGCCTCGTCGTAGGTGGACTGCGTCCACACCCGGTTGGGCTGCGCGCCGAGCGTGGAGCGCAGCAGCTGGCCGTAGGAGGAGTAGACCGCCTCGGCGCCGTACCAGTCCTTGCCGGAGACGGAGAGCGGCAGGCCGTCCTTGTCGTAGCGGACGACGAGCTTCTCGGCGGCGACGTTGCCCGTGGCGGGCAGCGAGGCCTCCTTCAGCTGGCCGGTGTCCGTGTACGTGTAGTCGTACTTGTAGGAGGCGTTGACGCCCCACGTGTCGGCGATGCTCTGCGGCAGCGAGAGCGTCGTGGAGGTGGGCTGGTAGTCGGAGGTGAAGCCGTCGACCTTCAGCTCGTACGGCAGGCCGTCGGTGTACCGCTTGACGGAGGAGGGCAGCCCCTTGCCTCCGGCGGCCTGGTCGTACGCGTACTCGCTGAGAAGGGTGCCGTTCTCGCCGTCGAGCCGCTGCTTCTTGGGCCGGGACAGCTCGTCGTACTCGGTCCAGGTCGTGACGCCACGGGAGTTGGTGACGGTCTTCGGGCGGTCACGGCTGTCGTACTTGGTGACCGTGGTGCCCGAATCGGGGTCGACGGCGGTGTCCAGACGGCCCCGCCGGTCGTAGGTCCAGCTCCAGGGCCGGTCGCGGTCGGCGGAGTGGTCCGCCTTCGACAGCTGGCCCTGCGCGTCATAGGCGTAGCGCATCGAGGTGTACTCGTCGCGCGCCGTGTTGGTGAACGTGTCGACGCGGGCGGTACGGCCCAGCGCGTCCGAGAAGACGCGGTAGGAGGCCGAGCCCGACGGGTTGATCACCGTGGAGTGGTCGGCGGCGTACGTGTACTCGGTTGCCCTGGCCGGCGACTCCGCGCCGCGCAGCAGGGGCGTCTCCTTGAGCACGCGGCCCAGGCCGTCGTAGGTGTAGCGGGTGGCGTTGGGCACGGCCGTCTCGGCGAGCGGCGTGAACAGCTCACCGCTGGGCTTGCCCTCGGAGAAGTAGGCGTTGTTGGTCTGCCACACCTCGCCGGAGCTGTTGTACAGCGTGTCCGTGATCAGACGGCCGCCGCCGGTGGCCTGCTCCTGGCTCTGGCGCTCGCGCCCCAGGCCGTCGTAGAGGGTGACCGAGGTCTCGACGCGGTCCTCGTGACCGCGCGTGGAGGTCGTGATGTACGGGGGCTTGCCCGCCGGCGTGGTGTACGTGGCGTGGAAGTCGGGCACGGCCGAGGCGGACGGCGTACGGCCGGGGCCCCACGCCTCCTTGAGCCGGCCGAGCGGGTCGTACACCGCCTGGCTGACCCGCCCGTTGGCGTCGGTCGATTTGACCGTGGACGCGCGGCCCGGCTCCAGCTCGTCGATCTGCTGGTGTCCCAGGGAGTTCTCGGTGGTGACCTTGAACGCCTGCCCCGAGTCCGGGGCGTAGGTCATCGTCGAGACCTTGTCGTCCGTGTCGGTCTGGCGGACGACACGGCCGACCTCGTCGAAGCCGGTGGTGCCCTCGCTCTGGAAGCCGGTGCCGTCGGCCTTCAGCGACCAGGTCTGCGAGGCCAGTCCGCGGGCGGACTCGGGGAGGGCCGCACCGTACGCCTGGTCGTCGTAGGCGGTGCGTCCGGCGGAGCTCAGGCTGCTCAGATTGTCGAAGTCGGCGTTCGCACACGTGGTGGCCGACGACTTGACCTGCTTGGTCAGGCCGATGATGTTGGCCTTCTCCTGGTGCAGGTACTCCATGACGGAGCAGGACTCGTCGCCGGACTTGCCGGTGTCGCCGAGGAATTCGACCTGCGTGGGCAGCCCGTACTTCGCGTCGTAGGACGTCTTCGTCTCGATGACGCGCTCGGTGCGCTTGTCGTCGCCGGTACCCGAGGACTTGGTGTACGAGACCTGCCGGGGCTCGGTGACACGCCAGGCGCGCAGTGCGCTGAGGCCGTCACCGCGTTCCCGCTTGGCGAGTTCGGTGGCCTTCGGGTAGGTGACGGAGCGGGTGAGCCAGTTGTCGTCGGCGTCACCGACGTTGCTGTAGGTGAGCTCCTCCGCGATCCGGCCGGCGAAGGGCTCCTCGTCCTTGGCTATCTCGGCGCCGCCGGCGTCCTTCACGGACACGTTGTCGCCCATGCCGCGGAAGTACCGGGTGACCGCCTTCGACCGCTTGCTGCCGATCTCGGGGTCGTCGGCCCCGGTGATGGTGCTCACCTGCTCGAAGCCGGCGAACTGGGAGTAGGTGCGGGTGGACTTCTTGGTGAACTCCTGCTCGGCCAGGCGCCATCCGGCGTCCTTGTACGCGTAGGAGGTCAGCGTGGAGAACGCGCCGTCGACGTTGGGGAGCTCCTCGACCTCGCTCACCACGTACTTGTGGAACCAGTCGATGTCCTCCTTCGCCGGGTCCGGGTGCCAGTAGGACGGGTAGCAGAGCCGGGTGTTGGCCTTGAGCTCGGCCGTGTCGCTCTTGCCGGGCAGACCGCTGCCCGTCGCGCACGCGCCTTCGGGCTGCTTGTAGGAGATGACGGTCTCGCCGCCGTATTCGCTGATCACACGGGCGACACGCAGCCGGGAGAAACCGGGGCGGGGATCGTTCTCGCCACGCATGACCCGGTTGGGCATGTCCTCGGCGTTGGACTCGAAGCGCACCGGGTTGAGGGTGACCTTCTCGTCGGTGGTGCCGTTGCGTCCGTAGCCGGTACGGGTGATCGACTCCAGCCAGAGGGCCGTGTTGGCGCCGGTCTTCAGCGTCGGGAAGTGCTGCTTGAGCTGGTACTCGTCCACCACCTGGCGGGCGGTGGTGTCCGTGCGCCGCTGCGCCGACGTGGTGATCTTGTCGAGGCGCTTACGGGTGAAGAAGGCGGGCGCCGCGTTCCAGCACATCTTGCCGGAGGTGCAGCGGAGGTCGGCCGGGGTGTCGTACCAGATGCGGAACTTGCCCGGGTCCTTGGCGGTGAAGTTCTCCTCGGTGCAGGTGAGGGAGCCCTCCTGGAAGCACCGTTCCTCGACAGTGAAGTTGACGCGGGCCGGGGCCGGGGCGGAGAAGATCTTCTCCTTGCGCTGGCCGTAGTCGATCCGGGCGAGGTAGCCGCCGCGGTGGTAGGAGACCGGTGCCTTGAAGTTGAAGTTCTTGGCGTAGTGGTTGGTCTCGCGCGCCCACCACAGGGACATGGCGTTGCCGTGGACGTCCTCGACGTAGTCGAGGGACCAGCGCCACGCCTCGGTGCAGGAGGAGCCCGCGAAGTTGCCCGCCTTGTAGCAGGGCTCGTCGGAGTGGTTGCTGAACACCGGGACGGTCAGCACCGAGTTGGTGACCGGGTCGTCGTCGTCGGTGGTGGCGGTGCCCTTGTCCGACCAGCCGGGCAGACGGTGGCGGCCGAAGTAGTGGGCGGTGCCGTCGCGGGTGGTGACCACCCAGTACTCGCCGTCGGCGTCGCCGTTCTTGAGGTCGGTGTCCTTCTTGAGCTCGACCTTGGATCCGTCACCGTTGGCGGTGACCCAGACCTTCTCGGTCTCGTTCCAGACGAGTTCGGTGGTCATGCCGCCGAGGGACAGCGTCGCGTTCTGGGAGCCCCAGCACAGGTCGCCGGTCCGGTGGGTCGCGTTGTTCGACCCCGCCTTCTTGGAGTCCTGGGTGCAGCCGGCGTAGGTCCGGGTGATCGCACCGGCGCCGTACTCCCAGCCGTCGCCGATCCACGACGCCTGGTTGTTGGTGGCGGAGGTGCGGCCGTCCACGCCCTGCGAGGAGTAGTTGAGGCCGATCTGGGGCGTCAGGCCGCCCCCGGTCTCAGGGGTCTGCACCTGGTACGAGTAGGTGAACGCACCGGAGGAGGAGCCCGCGGACCAGGAGCCCGAGGACAGCAGCGGTGTGGCTGTGTAGTCACCGGCCGCCGAGGCACCGGTGTCCAGCGCGCCGACGACGCGCGAGCCCGACGAGGCCGCGGCGCGCAGGGCGGCGGGGCGCACGGTGGAGCCGGCCGCGTCGGCGGAGGAGTTCTTGCCGGTCCGGGAACGGGCGGAAGCGCCGTCCGCGTCGGTGGCGGAGGCGTCCGGCTCGCCGAGCAGCTGGCTCACGGGCACGGTGCCCGTGACGATGCGGCGGGTCGAGGCGTTCTTGGCGGCCGTGGTGCGGGTGGGCGCGGCCTTGGCGGGCAGCAGCTCCACCTCGCTGGGCAGCGCCTCGAAGGTGTCCTCGCCGGGGGCGGGGGCGGACATCGTCTCCGTACCCTCACCGCCCGCGTCGGGGGTGCAGTCGCCGCTGCCGGGCGCGGTGTACACGCAGTCGGGCAGCAGCATGAGGCCGAAGCGGTCGGCGGCCTGCGGGCCGTACAGGTCGGCGAAGGCGGTGTAGTCGACGCTGAGCGCGACCTCAGCGGCCGGGTCGGCGGTGGCGGGCGGGGTGACCTGCATGATCAACCCGGCGACACCGGCGTCCTGGGAGGTCTCGGGGGCGGCGAGCGCCACGCCCCACTGTCCGGCGAGGGCGGCCGCGTCGCCGCCTTCGGGGACACCGAGGGCGACCGGCAGGTCGGCGACGGGCACGGTGGCGCCGGGCGCCACGCCCGTCAGGTCCGCGGTGCCGCTGTCCGCCTGCCACGGGGTGACGGCCTGCGGCTCGTACGGAACCACCGGGACCTCGTCCGCGGTGGTCAGGTTGGTCTCGGCGCTCTCGTCCTGGCCGATCGGGTCGCTCTCCGGGATGTCCGGCAGTTCGAGCTGCGACTCCTCCCGGTTCATGCCGGGGCCGGGTATCGCCCACGCCTCGGCGGACAGGCTCGTCACCATCAATGTCGAGGACATCAACAGGACGACCGACATGCGGGCACGACGCCGCCGAGCACGGCCTGACGATGTCAGGGCCAGTCGGCCACGTCCCCGCCAGGACAGCGGACCTGCAGCACGCATACGCGTCGACTCCCACCCGGGCGTGAAGAAACAGAGGAATGGAACGAGGTGCGCGAGCACCGGAAAGCACACGCCCGGTGAAAGGCGCATGGGTCGGCACTCTCCGACAGGGACCACCGGTCAATCAAGATCACGGAAGGTGACGGCGGGCGAGTGAGGGTGAATTGGCCCACAGGTCAAGATCCAATAGACCGGTGCGCAGGCCGCCAGACGGCCATATGCATCCGCGTTCGGTCCTCTCAGGTCATAACCACCCGTCAAAGAACCTCAAAAGTGGGGATGCCAGGCGTCACTCTCCTCAACTTCCACACACCTGTAACGAATTAATGAACTTCTTATGGTGGACGCTCCTCCCACTCCCCGTGCGATCGTTTGGCGCTCTCTGCCCCGCGGTCCGCCGAACGGGGCTGTCTGTGTTGTCCCCTTTCCGTCCTGCCCCACGGGAGTAGCCCGCAGTGTCCGCGCCTCGCCTCCTCAGCCCCTTCGTGCGTACGCGCACCAGGCTGACGTGCACCCTCGGCCTCCTGCTGGCCGCACTCACCGCCGCGCTGCTGCCATGGTGGCTGCCCGGAACCGACCGCCCGTCACCCGGCGGGGGAGGCCCCGCCGTCGCCAGGCCGGCGTCCACCCCGCCCCGCGACGAGAGCGCCGCCATGGCCGAGGCCCTGCGCCGCGGCAAGAAGGTCCTCGTCGAGACCGCCACCACCGCCACCTCCCTGACCTGGGCGCTGCCCGACGGGCAGTGGCGTTCCCGCTTCCACGCGCTGCCGCAGCGGGCGAAGGACGCGGAGGGCCGCTGGGGCGACATCGACACCACCCTGGAGCGGAGCGGAAAGGCCGACGACGGGCTGACCGTCCGCCCCGTCAACGCCCCTGTCCCGGTGCGGTTCTCCGGTGGCGCCCCCAAGGGCGAAGGCCGGGCGGAGCGCTCTTACGCCCGGCTCCCGCTGGCCGCTGCGGCGAACCGCGCCCCGGCCGGCGAGAGCGTCCTGGCCGAGGTGGAGGTCGACGGCCACACCATCGCGTACACCTGGCCGGGCCCGCTGCCCGAGCCGGTGCTCGACGGCCCCCGCGCCCTGTACTCCGAGGTGCTGCCCGGTGTGGACCTGCTCCTCGTCGCCCGCGAGGAGGGCGGCTTCGGCCAGCTGCTCATCGTGAAAAACCGGGAGGCTGCCGCACAAGCGTCCGTCAACTCCCTTGCATATGGCCTCCGTTCGAGCACGGCGGTGTTCCGTCGCGACGAGGCCACCGACGGTGTTCTGGTCCTCGACGGGGACACGGGCGAAGAGGTCACCGCGATCCCCACCCCCTTCGGCTGGGACTCCTCCGGCAAGGACCCCGAGACCCCGGACGCCACCCCCCGCACCGCCGTGGCCACCCCCGCCGATGTGCTGAACCTGTCCGGCCTGGGCGGCATCGAGCCGGGCGCACGCCAGAGCCCGCTGGCGACCCGCCTCGACGGTGAGGGCACCGGCACCGCCCGGCTGAGCCTGGATATCGCCGACAGCGGTCTGCTGTCCGGCGACGGTGTCCGCTTCCCCGTCTTCCTCGACCCGACCATCAAAAGCGGCTGGAATGCGTGGACGACCGCATACAAGCCGTACCCCAACACCAGCTTCTACAACGGCACCAACTTCAACTCCGGCACCTCCGACGCCCGGGTCGGATACGAGAGGGACACCGGCGGCACCGCCCGCGCCTTCTGGCGCATGGGCTACTCCACCTCGCTCAAGGGCGCCACCATCACCAGTGCGGCGTTCAAGGTCCTGAACAACTACGCCTGGTCGTGCACCAAGCGTGAGTACGAGCTCTCCCTGACCGGGGCGATCTCCTCGGGCACCACCTGGAACAAGCAGCCGAGCTGGAGCACGTCCCAGGGCAAGCAGTCCTTCGCCTTCGGTTACAACTCCGGTTGTTCCGACGACTACGTGAGCTACAACGTGCAGAACGCGGCGCAACAAGCCGCCGACAAGGGGTACTCGACCCTCACCCTCGGGATGAAGTCCGTGACCGAGTCGGCCAAGGACTCCTACACCTGGCGGAAGTTCTCGGCGAAGTCCGCGGAACTGGAAGTCGATTACAACCGGCCCCCCAACGAGCCGAAGAGCGGCACGACGTCCCCCGGTGGCGCCTGTGTGCCCGGCCCGGGCGCCGGCCGTACCATCGCGAAGACCAACATCGTCCTGGCGGCGACCGCCACCGACCCCGACGGCAACCTGAAGGGTCTGCGCTTCCGCTACTGGAAGCTCGGCGCGACGCCCCCCACGGGAACCCTCGTCACCAGCCTGAGCAGTGGCAAGGGGTCGCTGACCATCCCCACCACCAGCCTGGCCGACAAGACCACCTACTCGTGGGACGTACGGGCCGAGGACACGGCGGGGGACGTGTCGACCTTCTTCCCGGCGGGCACGTCGGAGCCCTGCCGGTTCACCATCGACGCCTCCGCCCCGCCGGCCCCCGACGTCACCAGCGACGTGTTCCCGGAGGCCACCTCCGACGGCGCCACGTGGGCCACGGTCAAGTTCGGCGGCGAGGGCCCCATCTCCTTCAGCGCCAGCGGCGCGACCAAGTTCAGCTACGCCTTCGGGGGGCTCAACCTCAAGGAGGTGACGGCCTCTTCCGGAGCCGCCACCGTCCCCGCCCTGGAGCCCCTGCACTCCGGCCCCAATACGCTCCAGGTGTACGCCTACGACGCGGTCGGCAACCGCAGCGAACGGAGCGACCACCACTTCTACGTGCCGCCCCGGGACACGGCCGACGGGCCCGGCGACACGGGCGGCGACGGCCGGTCCGACCTGCTGATCATCGACGCCTCCGGCAATCTGCGCACCTTCCCCGGCGACGTGGGCGGTGAGCTCTACGGCTCCCTCGCCTCCTCGTACACGTCGGACGGCAAGCTCAACCCGCCGGGCCACTGGTACGACTCCGCCACCGGTAAGGCCGCCCTGATCGCCAAGCACTCGGACGTCTACCCCGGCGACGGCGTCACCGACCTGTTCGCCCGCACCCCCGACGGCGGCTTCTGGCTCTACCCGGGCGACGGCTACGGCAGCTTCAACGTCGACAAGCGGCTGCGGGTGCGGCTGCCGGCGGGCACGCCGGACCCGGCGACGTGGGACGAGATCAAGGCGGTCGGGGACGTGACCGGCGACAAGCTGCCGGAGCTGTTCGTGCGGACCGGGCCGGCCTTCTGGGCGCTGACCGGCTACACCGGCGCCGGCTTCCAGCTGGCGACCCGGATGAACCACGACGCCTGGGCCGTCCGCGAGATCGTCAACGTGGCGGACATCGACCTGGACGGCACCCCCGACCTGCTGTGGCGCAACCGCGACACCGGCTTCATGTACGTCCGCCACGGCAAGCCGGGCACCGTCACGGGCAGCGTGGACCTGGTCTCGCTCACCACGGCGGCCAACTCCCGCGACGGAGACGTCCAGTACGGGAACAACTGGACCCAGGCGAACATCTCGGCGATCGTCAGCGTGCCGGACATGAACGGCGACCGGATCCCCGACATGTGGGCCCGCTTCGGCTCGGACGGCCAGACACGCGTCTACCACCCGTCCAAGACGAACACCAACGGTCCGGTGAAGATCGTCCTGTCCGTCGACTGGAAGACGGTCAAGGCATTCGCCTGAGCCAGGCGATCAACCGGTGAGGGCGCCGTCCGCGAGGACGGCGTCCTCATGGGCTTCCGGCGCGAGGCCCCGGCTTCCGGGAGGGTCCGCGCGCCCTGTGGTGCGGAACGTGGCAAGGATGGGACCCTAGTGGTATGAACATCCCTTTCTTGGACAACTGGCGTAAGCGTCAGGGTGGTACGCAGGGGCACGCGCTCGCAGCCGCCGTCGAGGCAGATCCCGACGGTGTGGCCGAGCTGCTCGCCGAATGCGAACTGCTGCGTGCCCGGGCGGGGCAGCAAGGGCTCGAACTCGACGACACCCCGGCCTCGTTGGCCGCGCTCGACCAGCTGCCGCCCCGCTGGCGCGACGATCCCGAGGAGCTGCCCTGGCTGGGCAACGACGCCGGCCTCTACCTGGGCACCGTCATCGTGCGCACCGTGCCGGGTGCCGCGTGGGACATCTGGCCGAGCGGGCAGCCCGTGGTGCGGCTGGAGTCCGGGCGGGAGATCGATGTCGTCGCCGCCGGGCTGGACTGGGCGATGGCGGGCAGCCCCGAGCTCTCGCAGATGTACGCGGAGTCGGCCGAGAACTGAGACCTTCGCCAGAAGGCTGTCATTTGGAGATAAGCAGCCTTATGCACCATTTGCGCGTGTCGGGTGCGAAGTCCCTTTCCAGGATGGATAGTTTGCGCTGACCTCGACACAGCGACAAGTGGGTAGGGCAGCGCATGGCCGTCGATCCGTTGATCGAACTGAGGGACGTCAACAAACACTTCGGAGAGTTGCACGTACTTCAGGACATCAATCTCACCGTCGGCCGCGGGGAGGTGGTGGTGGTCATCGGCCCCTCCGGCTCCGGGAAATCCACGCTCTGCCGGGCGGTCAACCGACTGGAGACGATCGAGTCCGGCTCCATCCTGATCGACGGCAGACCCCTCCCCGAGGAGGGCAAGGGCCTGGCCCAGCTCCGCGCCGAAGTCGGCATGGTCTTCCAGTCGTTCAACCTCTTCGCCCACAAGACCGTGCTGGCCAACGTCTCACTGGCCCAGCTCAAGGTCCGCAAGCGCAAGAAGGAGGAGGCCGACCGGCGCTCCCGGGAACTGCTGGAGCGGGTCGGTCTCGCCTCCCAGGCCGACAAGTTCCCCGCCCAGCTCTCCGGCGGTCAGCAGCAGCGCGTGGCGATCGCCCGCGCCCTGGCCATGGACCCCAAGGCGCTGCTCTTCGACGAGCCCACCTCGGCGCTCGACCCGGAGATGATCAACGAGGTGCTGGAAGTGATGCAGCAGCTCGCCCAGGACGGCATGACCATGGTCGTGGTCACTCACGAGATGGGGTTCGCCCGGTCCGCCGCCAACCGTGTCGTCTTCATGTCCGACGGCCGCGTCATCGAGGACCGCACCCCGGAGGAGTTCTTCACCTCCCCGAACAGCGACCGTGCCAAGGACTTCCTGTCCAAGATCCTCAAGCACTGACGGGAGGGCTTCCGTGTTGCGTACCAACAGTGACCGTAGGGGCCGCCGGAGTACCGTCCTCGCGCTCTGCCTCCTGCTCGCCGTGCTCGCCGCGGCCTGTGGCAAGGAGGGCAGCCCGCCGGTCAAGGGCCCGAAGGCCGAGGCGCTGCCCGTCTACCAGGTGGACAAGGGCTTCGAACTGCCCGAGTCGGCCACCTGGCGGAAGGCCGAACGGCGCGGCCACCTGATCGTCGGTGCCAAGGAGGACCAGCCCTACCTGGGCGAGAAGGACCCGGCCAGCGGCGTCTACTCCGGCTTCGACATCGAGATCGCCCGGATGATGGCGGCCTCGCTCGGCTTCGAACCGAAGACGGTCCGCTTCCGGACGATCGCCTCCGCCAACCGTGAGACCGCCCTCCAGAACGGCCAGATCGACTACTACGTCGGCACCTACACCATCAACGACATGCGCAAGAAGCTCGTCGGCTTCGCCGGGCCGTACTACCTGGCCGGTCAGGGGCTCCTGGTGCGCACCGACGAGAACGACATCAAGGGTCCCCAGGACCTGGCCGGCAGGACCGTCTGCTCGGCGGCCGGCACCACCCCCTACCAGCGCATCGCCGATGACTACCCGAAGGCGGTCCTCGTCGCCTACGACACCTACTCGGTCTGCGTCGACAACCTGCTGACCTACCAGGTCGACGCCGTCACCACCGACGACGCCATCCTGCTGGGCTTCGCGGCCAAGGCGCCCGACGAGATGAAGGTCGTCGGCAAGTCCTTCTCCGAGGAGCCGTACGGCATCGGCGTGCAGCGCTCCGACAACGCGCTGCGGTTCGCCCTCGATGACGCGCTGGAGGCGAACGAGAAGAACGGCAACTGGAAGAAGGCGTTCGAAGCGACGCTGGGGCTCTCCGGAGTGCCCGCGCCGACCCCGCCGCCCATCGACCGCTACCCGGCGAACTGAGGGGACGGCGCCACCCATGGACGTACTGACAGACAACTTCTCCCTCTACGGCAAGGGCTTCCTCGGCACCGTCGAGCTGACGGTCTACTCCTCGGCCCTGGCCCTCGCCCTCGGCTTCCTCATGGCCTCCTTCCGCGTCGCGCCCGTCGGCTCGCTGCGGGTGCTGGGCACGGTCTGGGTGACCGTGCTGCGCAACACCCCGCTGACGCTGCTGTTCTTCGCGGTCCTCCTCGGCCTGCCCCGGTTCGGCCTAGTGCTGCCCTTCCAGCTCTTCGCGGTCCTGGCGCTCGGCTGCTACACCTCCGCGTTCATCTGCGAGGTGCTGCGCTCGGGCATCAACACCGTGCCCACCGGCCAGGGCGAGGCCGCCCGCAGCCTCGGGATGACCTTCGGCCAGACCCTGAGCGAGGTCGTCCTGCCGCAGGCCTTCCGCTCGGTGATCCCGCCGGTCGGCTCGACCCTGATCGCGCTGGCCAAGAACTCCGCGATCGCCGGGGCGTTCAGCGTCACCGAGCTGCTCGGCACCTACCGGACGCTCAACGAGCTGGGCTACAGCATCATCTGGACGTTCATCTGGATCGCCGTCGGCTACCTGATCATCACCCTCACCATCAGTGCGCTCTTCAACGTGATGGAGAAGCGCTGGGGAGTCGCACGATGACCCAACTCCCCACGGCCACCGCGCTCTACGACATCCCCGGGCCGCAGACCCGCAAGCGGCACTTCCTGTACGGGATCGTCTCGACCGTCGTGATCCTCGCGCTCGTCGGCTGGATCATCTATCTGCTCTTCGACACCGACCAGTTCACCGCCGAGAAGTGGCGGCCCTTCCAGTACAAGGGCATCCAGGAACTGCTCCTGCGCGGCCTCGGAAACACGCTCAAGGCGTTCGCGTACGCCGCCGTCCTCTCCCTCGCCCTGGGCGCGGTCCTCGCGGTCGGCCGGCTCTCCGTGCACCGCCCGGTGCGCTGGATCTCCACCCTGCTGGTCGAGTTCTTCCGGGCCATGCCGGTGCTGGTGATGATCTTCTTCATCTTCGTGGCGCTGAAGGTGCAGGCGCTGCCCGCCCTGGTCGCCGGACTGACCCTCTACAACGGCTCGGTCCTCGCGGAGGTCTTCCGGACCGGGATCAACTCCGTGGACCGCGGCCAGCGGGAGGCCGCGTACGCCCTCGGGATGCGCAAGACGCAGGTCACGACGTTCGTCCTGGCTCCCCAGGCGGTACGCGCGATGCTGCCGACCATCATCAGTCAGCTGGTGGTCGCGCTCAAGGACACCTCACTGGGTTACCTGATCACCTACGAGGAATTCCTCCACGCGGGGAAGCTGATCGCGTCGAATCTCGACTACGATCTTCCCTTCATCCCTGTCGTGATGGTGATCTCTCCGGTCTACATCGGCATGTGCATGTTGCTCTCGTGGTTCGCCACCTGGGTGGCGCGAAGGCAGCGGCGCAATCCGAGGACGGAGGCGGTGGGGGTGGCCCCGGCCGAACCGGGGACGCTGCTGCCAGGAGGGCAGTAGCCGGGCCCTGCCCGCCCGGCAGCAGTCGGTGATCACTTCTCGCGCAGCGGGACCGAGAGATGGCTCGGGTCCGTGGAGGGCGAGGAGAAGGTCAGCTGCGCGCCGGTCGGGTCGGCCTGTGTTGGCTTGACTTAGCTCTAGTTAGCCTCGATGGGCAAGATCTTTCTCCCATTCTTCTCCCATCCGTCTCCCATGGCGGCAAGGGGCGGGCCGGCGAGGTCGGAGACGTCCCCGCCGGTCCGCAGTCGGTCGATCAGCTGTCGCACCTGCGCGTCGGAGGGGATCACTCGACGGGTCGCCCCCGGGTGCCCGGCCTGCGGCAGGCGAGCGGCGCCACCTCGGCTGGCGGGTACTCTCGCTTCCCCTGTCCCGGGTCCCGCGAGCCCCGGCCCCACCGTCTCCGGGTGTGATGGCGTCCCTGCTCACTAGCATCCTCACGCCGTATCGCCGCATCACCCGGTCGAGCTGGAGAACGCCTTCGATGCGCAGTTCACCGCCGATGCCGTGAACCGCTGGAACCTTCTACGGTGTGTCCTCGCTGATGTCCTTGCGGCGCTGTCCAGGCGGCGGGGTCGCGGCCACGAAGTCGGCGCTCAGCACGTTGGCGTACGCAGCCAGATCATCGTGCGCGGCCACCACGGCGCGCACGATCCGGTTGATCGTGTCCGAACGGGCCAGCCGCGTACCTCGGGCGCGGTTGGCCGACCCTGTCAGCAGTGCGCCCCGGGAGGCGAAGGTGCCGTAGGCGGCATTGGTGACGCGGCCGGTCGCCGGGTCGGGCTCGAAGGTTCCGGTGAGGGTGAGCCCGGTGTAGGCGTCGAGCGCGCCGGCGGCGTCCGGCTGATGGTGACGCTGGTGGTCGCGGTCTTCTCGGCGTTCTTGGGCCGAACCTTCCAAGTGGTGCGGATGCCCTCGTTGACGCGGCCCTCCAGGTTGAGGGTCCGGATCGTGCCGGGGCGCAGCTTCTCGTGCCCGAAGTGGCCGTTGAGCAGCAGGTAGATCAGGGCCCGGTCGCGCAGCGCGTCGCGGCCGGTCAGCCGGTCGGCAGCCTGCATCATCCACCTCGGTCCGTCGCCCCTGAGTCCGGTGCGCTTGGGGTCGGCGGGCACGGGGGCTCCGATGAGACGGGCCCGGGTAAGTTCTGCGTCGACCCCGTCGGCGATGCCGTGGTCCAGTAGGTGCTGGTAGAAGCTCGTGACGGCGGAGGCTATCGCGGCCCGGGTGGTCACGGGGTCGTCCTCGTGCTGGTCGGAGATCCACACGCCGATGGCGGCGCGGGCGCAGGTATAGGGGTCCAGGCCGCCGAGGTCGCACCAGTTGAGCCAGGCGGTCGTCCAGCACCGCCGGGGCTGCTCGCCCCTTTCACCACGTTGACGCTGCGGATCGGTGGATGGTCCTGAGGCGCGGGGCCCGGCAGGACCGGGTGTACGAAACCGCATGAGAGCACCTCGGAGAGTTGTGGGAACGGCCACCGTCCCTGACAGTGGGATGATGACCGTCATCCTGCGTCTGACCGGCGTGTACCACGCCGACGGCGGCCTCATCGGCGAACTGAAATACGTGACACAGAAGCTGGTCGGCCGAGGCCACTGCGAGCTCTGCGACGTCACGCACCGCGGGATCCGGACGAAACCCGAGTGGGACGCGTGGGTCCGGTCGCTTCCCGTCCCGTACGACTTGGTCCACCTGAACGAGCGCAGCGCGGAAGTAAGGGAGTTCAGCGACGGTCTGACGCCCTGCGTGCTGGCCCATACCGACCAGGGCCTCCGGCTCATCCTCGATCGGGCCGCTCTCGCCCGTACGGCCGGTGACGTGTCCGCGTACGCCGCCGCACTGTCCGAGGGTGTGCGCGACGCGGGGCTGAGGTGGCCCGAGGGTCATTCCCCAGCGGCACACCGGTACCGGTAACCGTTTGTCGCGGGGCGCCTAGGAGATCGGCGCCCCGCGACAAGCGCTCCTCGCGAGCCTCCCGTCGTGAGGAACGGGACGGCGCCCCTTGCTCAGGTTGCACCTCGGTGCGCGGAACTCTCTCCAGCCCTCCGCGCTCAGCGCGCCCCGCCGAGTCTGCAGCAGGGAGGGCCCGCCTGGTCGATCCGGGGCAAAGACGACCACTCGGTAGCCGTCCCACTTCCAATTCATCGCCAGACTGCCGCGCAACGCCCCCGGGATGGTCTCGCGGGCCGACGCCAGCATCGGCTTGACGGGCGGGACAAGGTGGTGCTCCGTCGCGCTCATCCTCTGTGTCTACCGCCCTCCGTGACGTCAACAACGGCCACAAGTACGCGGTCAACTGCCCTCTCACCTCGGACGAAGCCGTCAAGTGGCCGGTCCAGCTCACTCTTCGCGCCTTGAAGAAGGTCCGAGGTACGGAGTAGCACAGAGGCGGACGCTCGCCAGAGAGGCCCGGACAATTGGGGGTGGGGTCTGCTGCACCGCAGGCTGGTACGTGACTACGAGCATCGGCCCACCTCGGCCGAGTCGAGGGTGTACCGGGCCATAAGCGACCGCATGTCGAGGATGCTGACCGGGATCTCCGCCCCCACCTGGCGCGGCGCATGACCGACGGAGAGCTGACCTTGGGGCGGTGCTGGCGCGCCTGGAGGAGCGGGAGCGGGAAATCGCCGCGCAGGCCGAGACGGCCCGGGGGTAGATCGCCGAGCTGACCGCGCTGCTGGACGGGCTCGGCAGGGTGACCGAGGGATCCGGATCACCCGCAAGACGCTGCTCGAACTGCCCGATCCGCGGCCGTCTGCGCCGCCGACCGCGAAGTTGCCGGACCATCCGGCTTACCACCAGATCATGGCAGTGTTCGCCTCAGCCGACGTCCCGCTGCGGGCGCGAGCGGTGTGCGAGGCGATGGACGTGGAGATCGCGCCCAACAACATCAACAACGTCCGCCTGAAGCTCAAGTGGCTGGTCGGACGCGGAATCCTGGTCGAGACCAAGCAGGGCTTGTTCACCCAGCCGCGGCCATAGCCGCCCAGCGAACCCGCGGCCAGGCCGCTCGCCTTAAGCGAAAGTGCAACACGGGCACCAACTTCACATAGAGCCATCTGAGTTGTCGATCAGTCGATGCGGTCGCTCAGACCCAGCACCTTCGGGTTGTCGCTGGGGAAGTTCCTGGGCATGCCCGGCACGTCGATGGTGCGCCCGTACACGCCGGCCAGGAACTCGACGGCACCGACTGGGAACTCGATCCAGTCGGCATTGTCCGTGCGGACGACCACCGGCCATGCGTCTGGATCCGCAGGGAGTACGTCAATGCCGTTCCCGGCGCGGACGGCGTGGTCGAGGCGATGCTTACCGGGGTGTAGGTGTAGCCGTCCGTCGTGGGGTTCTGCTTGATCTCGACGTACTGCTCGAACCCGCTGCCACTGAGGGCCAAGGGCCTGAAGGCCAAGCAGCGGCGACAACCCGCGCTGGATTACGGAGGACACCGCCACCGGCGCATTCACCCGCAGAACGCCTGGCAGCGGGGCACCGCGGCCGGGCGCTGGAACCACCAGGCACGCCGGGTCAAGGTCGGCTGGAACTACAACCGGTTCGCCAACCGGCCTACCTTCCGCGTGGGCTGGCGCTGGCGCAACAAGCCCCGGCACTTCACCCTCTTCTAACGAAGGATGCCTAACGACATGACCTACCTGCACACCGACCTGGAGCTCAACGCCCGGGACGAGCCGACGGCGCGCGAGCGGGAGCTGGTCGACGCGGTCGACGCGCTCCTCACATCGGCCGACCCCGCCGGGATCATCAGAGACGAGGCCCAGTGGTACCTCGGCACAGCCCTGGAGGGTGAGAACAATCTTGAGCTCGCCCTGCCGCTCGGCTGGGACCGTGAAGTCGCGCTGCGCGTGCTGCTGACAAGCGAGTCGTACACCGTCGGCTGGGGTGGCGAGCTGGGGGAAAGCCCGGTCGTGTCGTCCTTCGCGTCGGCCGTACCCTCCCTCGGGGAAATGACGGCCGCTGTCGAGGCAGAGCTGTACCGGGAGCTCCGGGTATCTGAGCGCCGACGCCTCTTCGGTGGGGCGTCGGAGTTCCACCTCCGCCACAACGATGGCTGGACCGACCTGCTCCGCGGCGGCACCCCGTCGCGTAAGCAAGACCTCAAGCGGGCCTCGCACGAGGCCACGCTGAGGGCGGCTTGACCGTCCGCTCGCACCGCACCGCGGGCCCCGGCACCCTGTGCCGGGGCCCGCGGCCTTGTGCCTGGTCGGCGACTACGAAGCCTTCCCGCCCGCTGCCGCCAACTGATCGCCCTTACGACCCGCGCCAACCCGTCAGGCCCGTCGTGCCGAGTGAACCAGTTCCTTTGCGATTCCCCCTTCGAGCGAAACCCTGGCCCAAGGCCGTTGGCGGGTGGCAGGTACCGCCAGAGGATCCCGGTGCGGTCGACGTAGAGGATGGCGTCCGTGATGCGGCGCACATCGTGCTCGGGCGGGCGGCCGATGTCCAGGCCCTTCCCTCTTCGTTCGGCCCGCCAGGCTGTCAGAGTTGGTCGTAGCAGTTCCCAACGGGCATCGGACAGGCCACACAGGAAGCCGCCCCCGACCGCCGTCCCGGCATCCTCGTCGGCGACTGACCACCGAGCCCCCGGGCAAGCAGTGCTCCGCCACCGCTACCCCGGATAAGCCGATCGGGCGGGTCCCGCGCAACACCGGCATTCCGTTCAGTGGCCCTGTAGCCCCAGGCAGGAGCTCCCGGCTGATCCGGACGCCTCGACCAGTCCAGGACATGACGGTGAACGGGACGGGCAGCCGACCGGGGAGCGGCAGCGGCTGATCGACTGCCGCCGCGATGGCGCTGCGACCGTGGCGTCCCGGCCCGCCAAAGTCATGCCCCCTCGACGGCGGGCTCAGCGCCTGCTCAGCTTGCCGCTGGCCCCGATGGTGCCGCATCCGGTTCACCGGCACCCGCACCTCTGCGCCCCTCCCGGATCCCCCTCCCGTGGGGAGCCGGGAGGGGCGGCGGGCCCTGCCCGCTTCGCAGCGTGAGGCAGGGCCCGACCGGGGTGCGGGAAACGGGGGATCCCGCAGACCCAACGATGCACCCAATCCAGCCACAGCAACAGGGGCGTGACCGAAAAATGCGGGGTGGTCAGCACTTGATCGTCGCGCAGGGCATCCGCTCCGCGTACCCGGAGACCTCCGCACAGATCCGCCGCTGGTGACGGAAGTCCCGGAAGAGCCCATCTCGTACGTGTACCCGGACTGCTCCTGGAAGCCATTACGTCCAGCCCTCGGATCTCCCGTACGTACTCGCCGCCGCGCCACTCGCTGATCCGGGCCCATAGACCGGGGTGCTGGAGGCGTGCCTGTTGCTCGGGCAGCCGTCTGCCCGCGCTGCTGCGCCTGGGCAGTACTCCGCAGGCGATGCCACCGTCGACTCCCCGGTCTTCGTCGAGCCGGTTCGGGTCGCTCGGGTCCCGGAAGGTGATCGGTGTGAAGACCGGAGAGGTGTCGCGGGGGGTAGCTGGACACATCGACGCCGGGCGAGAAGCAAGCACGCGAACGCTTCAATGGAGATGACCTGTGGTGCCCGGCCCGGCATCGGTGTGGTCCACCGGCAGCTCTGAACGCCGGCGCCGGTATCGCGACAGTTGCGGTCCGGGACCGGCGTCGAGGGCTGCGGGGGATGTGTTCAGCGGGCGCCGACCACACCACCGTCTTCCCTGGTGATGACGATCGTGGCCGACCGGGGACGGCCGGTGGGGCTGAAGTCGGGCCAGTTCGAACTCAGCCGGGGGTTCTCGGGCGTACCGGAGTCACCGGGGTGCTGGATGTTCACGAACAGCGACCGGCCGTCCGGCGTGGACGTGATGCCGGTGATCTCGCAGCGCGGCGGACCGACCAGGAACCGGCGGATGTCGCCGGTGTCGGGGTCGGCTGCCAGCATCTGGTTGTTCTGCGCGACGCCGTTGACCGTCGGCTGTGTTCCGTCGGTCTGGATCCACAGGCGGCCCTGCGCATCGAACCAGAGGCCGTCGGGCGAGCCGAAGGCCTGGTCGGGGGGAACGGTGGCGCCGCTGGCCTCGTCCCCGGCGAGCAGGAAGATGTCCCACACGAACTTCTCCGAGCTGGGGTTGCGGTTCTCGTCGATCTTCATGATGTGCCCGAAACGGTTGTTGAGCCGCGGGTTGGGCGCGTTCACCGACTCGGTTCGGGCCGTGTTGTTGGTACAGGTGAAGAACACCGCGCCGGTGCGGGGCTGCACCGAGCACCACTCCGGGCGGTCCATAGGGGTGGCTCCCACGGCATCCGCGGCAAGACGCGCGTGGATCAGCACCTCGGCCTGGTCGGCGAACCCGTCGGCCTCGGTCAGGCCCGGCTTGCCGTGCACCAGCGGCAGCCACCTGCCGGAGCCGTCCTCCTCGAAGCGGGCGACGTACAGGGTGCCCTTGTCGAGGGGGCTGCGCCGACGTTTGAGCGCGTCCTTGATCGGCTCGGCGCCCACGAACTTGTAGAAGTAGTCGAACTGCGTGTCGTCACCCATGTAGACGACGGCCTCGCCGCGCTTGCCGCGCACGACGACGGCGTTCTCGTGCTCCATGCGACCCAGGGCGGTCCGCTTCTTGGGCTTCGACGAAGGGTCGAAGGGGTCGATCTCGACCACCCAGCCGAACCGGTTGTACTCGTTGGGCTCCACCCGCATGTCGAACCGCGGTTCCGTGGTGTACCACGGGTACGGGCTCTCCGATCCGATGCCGTAGCGCTCCTCGGCCGAGCCGGGCGGCGGCGGTTCCTCGTCGTAGAAGAAGTACTTGTTGATCGTTTCTTCGCACGTCAGGTAGGTGTCCCAAGGGGTCGGCCCGCTGGCGCAGTTGTTCAGGGTGCCCAGCACCCGGACGCCGTAGGGGTCCGCGCTGGTGCGTAGCAGCGGGTGGCCCGCCGCCGGCCCCGTGATCTCGGCAGGCGTGGTCATGGTCACCCTGCGGGCGTACTCGGATTCGTTGAGGCGCCACTGGCCGTCGCGGCGCCGCTCGATCTCGACGATCGACACTCCGTGCGCGGCCATCGACTTGGCGGTCTTCTCCGACGTCCAGTCGGTTCGGCCGTCGGTGTGCAGCAACTGCTCGGCCGTGGCCTCGTGGTTCACGCAGAGCAGACCGGAGCGATCGCCCTTGAGGGGGAAGAACCACATGCCGTCGTGCTGGTCACCTGCCTGCTCGGCCTGGTCGGCAGCGGTGTTGCCGGCGTCCTCGGCGAAGGCGGGCCCGGACGGCACGATCGGATGGCCCCAGGGGTAGAGCACCTGGTATCTGTACCCCGGCGGCAGCACGACCTCGTCGGCGTTACTCGGTGAGACCGCGGGGAACCCGAGCAGCGGCTTGCGGCCACCATGAGTCGCCGGGTTTGCCCGGTCGGTAGCGGCTGCCGCGGGCGGGGCGGCGAAGAACGACGCGGCGGCGGTGACGAGCCCTCCGGCCACCACGGCCCTGCGGGACAGGCGACGGTGGGCCAGCTCGGACATCGAAGGTGAAGCAGGTGTGTCGGGGCGCACGTACGGCCTCCAGCCAGGATCAACAACAAGGTTCCCCGGTCAGGGGTTCGCCACATTAGGAAGCCGAGATGGCCCACTCTTCCCTCGAAGGTAAATAGAAGGTCAAGAGAGGAGGCGTCGATAGGGAACTTCTGGGGCGATGAGGGTCATGGCGCGGTCGCGTCCGGCACACCGGAGATGGGCGCCGTGCGGCCCCGGCCCGCCCTACGTCCTGTCCACGAGTGGCGGGGTGCGGGACCTGAGGGGAGAGGCCGGACGCGATGGCGCGGACGGCATGTCCTGGACCGGGTTGGTTACCCGCCCGGTGTTGATGCGCCCCGGAACCGGCGAACACGGCCCGTTCTCGTGCTTCCGGCGGTTCTCGGCGATGGCTATCCGCGACGCCGCCGGCGGTGCCCTGCACGTCAGGACCACGGTCACCACCCGAACGGGACACCGCCGGACCCCTACAGGCCAAGAGCAGGCGGCGGGAACTGTCCTGCCAGGCGAGCCGCCTACTGAAGCAGCCGTCGGTACGTGCTTGACGTACACGAGGAGTCGGTCCGGTACGCGGGCACGGCCCGCCCGTCGACAGGAGATCCCCCAGGGACCGCAGGTACGTGCTCCGCGCGGCGACCGCCATCGGATTGCCCACCGCGGCGGCCGCCGCTGGCGCCATGTCCAGCTCTGGGGGTGAGACCGACCGGCCGCTGCGGGTGCACATCGTGATGGACCTCGCCTGCGGCGCACCGCGGAGGGAAACGGCAGGCTCAGCCGCGTAAGGAATGACGACGTGCAATGGTCTTAACCCTGTGCTCCAGGCGTAGATCATGCCGTTGGCGACCTCGGCGCTCTTGACTTTGCTCGCTATGCCGGTGTGCCGGCGATGCGAAACCCCTGCGTCCAAGATCGTGTTCGAGTCAGCTTCCACATCCTGGGCTGCGACTTCAGCGGTTCGGCGAGCTCGCTACGATGCCGACAGGGGTGTCGGGCGGTGCCGGGCATCTCAGTGGGCGGGGGTCGGGCGCCGGGGCAGATGGATGGCGGTCGCCAGCAGGCCGCGCTCCGCGGTCCAGCGCCCGTCGAATCCGCCGAGGCGTCGACCCTGCACCACGGGGCCCGGAACCAGCAGACGCGCCCGGAGGTCCGTCCGGCCGGAGCGAAGCCGATCTCCGCCTCTGAGAAGTCGAGTTCGCGTCCCGTGAGCGGATACCACACCTTGAAGACACTCTCCTTCGCGCTGAAGAGAAGCCTGCCCAGTTCACCTCGGGGCGACGGGTGGCCAGCGAGACGATGCTGTCCCGTTCGTCGGACAGCGCGATCGCTTCGAGCACGCCCTCGGGCAGCGGCGCGTCCGGTTTCGCGTCGATGCCCAGTCCGACCGTGTCCTGGGCCCCCTCCAGCGCGGCGGCCCGGTAGCCGTCGCAGTGAGTCATGCTGCCGACGATTCCCTCCGGCCACCGGGGGCCCCGGTGGCCGGGCATCAGTGCCACCGGCGGCCGGCCCAGTTCGCGCAGCGCGCGTCTGGCCAGGAACCGTACGGTGGTGAATTCCCGCTGCCGTTCGGGCACCGCCCGTGCGATCAGCGCGCTCTCCTGCGGGAACAGTTCCTCGCCCGGCTCTTGTCCGTCGTCGTAGGACACCGCTGTCACGACCTCGGGAGGCAGCGCGCCGTGGATCACGGACGGCCCGAGCGTTCCGCGCGGGAAGGATCCGGCGCAGGGGCTCCCGTGGCGGGCGCTCACGCCACTCGCGGGGGTAGCCGACCGAGACCTCCTCGAAAGGCACGCCGTCGTGCCGGGTGACCCGGGGGATGTGCAGGTGCCCGTAGACCACGGCGGCGGCGCGGAAAGGCACGTGCCAGTCGGCTGTCAGGTCCGTGCCGCACCACTGGGCGAGCTCCGGGTAGCGCAGGACCCGGGTGGGGCCGCGGACCAGCGGATAGTGGTTGACCAGGACCGTGGGCATGGACGGGGCGACCGCCGCCGGTCGGCGTTCGGTCTCCTCGGCATGTGAGCGGCACCAGGCGGCCCAGTACGCGCAGGCCCGCGCGCAGGAGGACCGCTCGGTGCGCACGGAGGCGTTCGACGTGATGGCGACGGGGGAGTGGGAGCTCGAGGGCGCGGTGTGGCAGGAGACCGACCTGCTGCTGTGGAAGCCGCCCACGTCCTGGTTCAGCGTCAACGCCTTCTTCGTACCCGACGGGGACGGGTGCCAGCTGCGGAACTGGTACGTCAACTTCGAGTACCCCCACCCGCCGCACCGAAGCCGGGTTCGACACACTCGACCTCACCGTGGACCTGGTCGTCGCGCCCGACCTCACCCGCTGGGAGTGGAAGGACGAAGACGAGTACGCCCACGTGCGGCGCCTCGGCATCCTCTCCGACACCGAGCACCGGGCCGTCGACGCCGCCCGCGGCGAGGTCCTGGCGATGCTCACCGAACGCACCGGTGTCTTCGCGCAGGCGGAACGGTGGGCGGCCTGGCGGTGGGATCCGGTTTGGCCCACACCGTGCCTGCCCCGGCCGGTTGCCGCGACGCGACGCTAACGAGGTCGGTGCTCTACGTTCCCGCCCGCTCGGTCCCGCGACCGCGTCTCCACCCGGGAGACCATGCGCGGCCGGGTGGAGAGGACCGTCACCATGACCTTCATCGAGCCCGGCCTGTATGTACGCAACGGCTTCGCCGAAGGGCCGCTCGCCGACGCCGCGCTGTCCCGCGCGGCCCGCGCCGGGCGGCTTCTCGACGAACTGCAGGAGCAGGCGCCCACGATGACCGACGGCCAACTGCGCGACGGCGTGCACCGGGCGCTGTGCCGCTTCACCCAGGAACAGCCGCCCACGTGCCAGGTCGACAGCGTCACCGCGCTGATCCGCCGGGGGGTGCGCATCGACTGGCCCGTCTCCGACCGGCTGCCCTGCGCCTGACGCCGGCGTACGGGAGAGGCCGGACGATCGAGCGTCGCCGGCCTCTCGCTGTCGTTGGCGGCTTGGAGGCTGGTCGGATCAACGATGGTGACGAGCACCTGCTGCGCGGCCGAGTGTACGGCCACGACCACGACCGACCCAACCCCGGCCCGCTCCCACACCAGACGTACGCCGTCCTGGTCGGCGGGCCGCTGGACGGACTGCTGCTCGACATCACCGGCTGGCGGCCGGAGGAGATCGAGGACGGCGTCGCCCTGACGACCGAGCTGGGGCGGCGGCCGGGCGCTGTACGACCGGCTCCCCGGCAAGCCCCGCCCGCCGGGTGGCCCGGGTGTGGTGTGCCGCTTCCACTACTCCGGCGACACACCCTGACGCCCGCTGTCCACGGCTTGCCTTCGGTCAGCTGGCCTGCGGTGTTCTCGATTCACAGCAGCGTCCACTCGACTCCGGCCCGCCACCCCGGCTCCGCGCTTTCGTAGCGGCCTTCGGCGTCGGCGCGGATGCTCGCGGCCAGGGCGCGCAGGTCCTTCTGCAGTCCCTGCCGCTTGGCCGTGTCCATGGCCTGGATCATCTCGTCGGTGATGTCACCGGGTCGCAGTGCGTTCACCGCCCCACCTTGGACGACGGCCCCGCTGATGGCCGTACCTCCAGGCCGCCGACCTGGGACGTGCGGTGGCGATAGCGTCCTGCCCCATGACTACCACCGACACGACCGCGTCCCTGGCTCTGGCCGTTGCGGTCGGTGCTGCTATTGCCGGCATCGGCTCCTGGAGGGCCGCCGTCCGTCGCCGCGACCCACGCTTCCTGGGTGCGACCCCCGATCCGGCCGCCGCGCTCGCCGCGGCTGACGACGACGGCCCTTCGGGTGAGGCCCCGATCATCCTCGGCCCCACCCGACTCTTCAGCGACTGCGGCCGTCCGCGATCGATGACGTCGGTGTGCCCGCCGCAGGTTTGTGCCGAGGCCGGGACTCCGCCGGTGCCCGCGTGCCATCATGTGCGTCCGTTCATCGGTGACATACGGTGGTGAGGCGTCGTGTCTGTTCCCAGCGCTCCGGAGAACCCACCGCCGCCGCCGGTGGCACCGCCTGCCGTACCCGCTGATGATCCGGCGTCCGGGGGCCAGCCGGAAGAACCCACCGTTACAGTCAGCCCGCCTCCTGGTCCACCCGCCCGGCGTCGTACCTTCCAGGCTCTCCTGGACACACTGTTCCCTGACGCGGCTGCCTCGCAGGGGCCGGATCGGCGGAGAAGACTCTGGGTGGCGGCTGCTGTCCTGGCGACGGTCGTCCTGTTCGTGCCGTTACGCGACTGGATCGTCCCCTGGGCCGCGGATCAGTTCTTCGCCGAATCGGCGACGCGCACTCAGAACGCGGTGGACGACAAACTGGACCGTGAAGGGGACGCCTTCACCGTCAGTGTCCGGGACGACACCGACTCAGAACAGCCCATCTACATCCTGGACCGCCCCTTCACCGCCGCGGAGCGGCAGGCCCTGTACGGGCTCGACCTCAGGTCGGACGAGGGGAACCGTGTGTTCGGCAGCCTGGTGGGATCCCGTGCGAAGAAGCTGGCCTATTCGTCGGAGACCGCCAGCGGATTCTCCAAGATCTGGCTCATGGACTTCCACAGCGACCGGGACGCGGAACTCTCCGTCATCGGCCTGCGGGCCAAGAACCTGAGATGCACCACCGCGTCGGCGAAGGTGCTCTTCCTCCTTCCGCAACAGGGCGGGGGCGTCTACGAGGGCATGTTCTTCGACCTGCCGGAGAAGAACACCCCCACCATCACCGGCAATGACAAGAACCGGGGAAAGCCGTTCTTCAGCTTCAAGAAAATCGACCTCGGGGGCTCCGCCACTCCGGGCGGTCTGCGGGTGGAAGTCTCCTCGGGGACCAGCGACTGCCAGTGGGTTTTCGAGGCAACCTACAGCGATTCCGCAGGAACCCGCACACAGGAGATCACCGACGGCGGCAAGCCGTTCGCGATCGACGGTATCCCCGCAGGCGAGGCGCAGAGATTCGTCATCGATCCCGGTGCCCAGCCGGGGCAGCGCTATGTCATCGACTGCGCCGAGACGCAGGATTTTTGCTGACCGGTCACCGCCGCTGATCCGCGCCGGGCAGCCGTCCGCTGTGTGCCGGCCATCCTGCCCACTTCCTGCTGGAGCCGTACCGAACGCATGCATCCCGCCCGCGGTCAGGTCCAGCAGTACGGTCTCCCCGTGACGGAGAGGGAAGCCCGGCGTCCCGGGTTTGCCCGGCGCTTTCCCCAAGCAGGCTGATACCTGGGCTGGGGCGTCCGTCCTCGAGCAGGACCAGAAGACTGGTACGCCATGCACGAGCAGACTCGCGTCTGCCGCCTCTACCTCTCCAACGTGCCGCCAGGGTTCCTCCAGACCCCGGCGTTCGCAACCGCGCTCATGACCCAGATCACCGCCTTCCAGGGCACCCCCGACGGTGTCGCCGAAGCGGTCGCCGCACGCGTCGCCCGCTCCCGGTTCCTCTACGAGGGCGGCCACCGCTACGTCGTCCTCCTTGAGGAGTCCGTCCTGCGCTTCCGCACCGCCGACCCGGAGGTGATGCGCGGCCAACTGCGCCACCTCCTGACCGTGATGCCGCTCGCCTCCGTCTCGCTGGGGATCATCCCGTTCACCGCGCAGCGCACCGTGTGGCCGCTGGAGGCGTTCTACGTCCACGACGACTCCGTGCCGGTGGTGGAGACGTTGACGGCGGAGATCAAGGTGACGCAGCCGCGCGAGCTCGCCGACTACGCCCAGGCGTTTGTCGGCCTCGCGGAGATGGCCGTCTACGGCGACGCCGCCCGCACCCAACCCTCATCCGGGCCGCGATCGATGCCCCGGAGTGAACATCGCGCATTTGACCGCAATCTCGTTGAGGACCAATCCGCCTTCTCCGTAGCGTCGAATGACACCGACGCACCCAGCAACAGAAGGCGGTGCCCATGAGCGCACCCACACCCGCCGGACCCGAACCCGAAGTACGCGGCCTCCAGCCGTCCGACTTCGGCCGGCCTTGCCCGGCGTTTCTGGAACGCGCCGACCGCGGCTACGCCCGCTTCCTCGCCCACACCACCCAGGCCCCGGACGACAACGCCGACGGCCGCGACGACACGGCGAGGCACCGATGAGCAGCACACACCCGGTCCTGCACGATCCCGAAGGACGCCTCGAAGCGGAGTTCCCGCTCGACCGGACTCCCCACGAGTGCCTGATCAAGGCCGTGTTCGGATGGACCGACGATCCCGGCCTGGCGCCCGCGGACCTCCAGCAGATCGCGCTGCTCCTCACCGGCGCCGCCCGCGCCGTGGCCGGCGATGTCCGCCGCGCCGCAGACCTGCTGCCCGACGAACACGCCGCCCGCGCGCTCGCCGACGTCGTCCTCGACGAAGCCGACCGCCGGCTGTCGGTCCGCATGGAAGGCACCGTGCGCTGTGTCCAAGGCCGCGCCCGCCTCGTCCGCGCCCTCTACGAGCGCCTGGACCGCCTCGCCGCCGCCGCCCCTGAGCCCGCCAGTACCCCCTGAGACCACCGCACCCGGGCTCGACACCATCACCGCGTGCCTGGCCCTCGATCCCGCCGACCGGCCCCCCTCGGAGCCGCATCGGCTCGATCTCCAACGCCCGGTCCCCGATCGTGAACTGCCCGCGCGTCTGCTGTTCGACCACGTCCCGCAGCTCGGCGTTTCTGGATTTCGTAAGTATTGAGCCGTTTCCAACCTGACGGGAGGTTGGAAACGGCTCACGGATTGCTGCTGTCCGCCCTGGGTATCGGGTCGATGATCGGCAGTGCGGTCGCGGCCCGGGTTTCCCGGTTGCTCGGAGAGTCCCACGCGGTGGCGGTCGGCGTCGGGGGACTGCTCACCACCATCGCGGCGCCCGGCCTCTCGAACAACGTGTGGGTCATCGCGCTGTTGATGACCACAGGCAGCGCGGTGGGCACGCTCTTCGGGGTGAAGGTCATCTCCATGCGGCAGAGATCCGTGTCGAACGACCTCCTCGGCCGCGTCAACTCCGCGTTCCAGTTCGTCGGGATCGGGTCGGCGCCCCTCGGTGCGACATTTGGAGGGCTGATGGCATCTACGGTCGGTATCCGGCCGGTATTCCTGTGCCTGAGCGCGGTCGCCGCGCTGACCGTCGTCCTGCTCAGGCCATGGCGCCGGGAACCGGTGTCCGTGGCGGCGTGAGTCCCCGCCGCTCCAGCAGCGGCTCCAGGCATGGCGGCCGTCCCGTGAAGGCGGCGTAGGCCGTGAGCGGGTCGCGTGGCGACGATCCGCCGCTGCACGGCTCGTACCTTCGGGAGAGCTGCCTCTGCCATCGACTCACTCTCTCGCCGCGGCGCCCGGGAGGGCACCGTCCGTGCTGGTCAACGACCGGCCGGGGCCAGCGCCCGGTGCGACTTTTCCCTGCGCGTGCCGCCCGCCCACGGGGCGCCGGGACGCACCGGACGGGGCGCCCGAGAGGGCTACCCCGTCCTTGCCAGCTCAGATCGCAGCGCCGGCCGGCATGCCCTGTGGACCGCGCGGGCCGGGCACCATGGCCGTGGCGGCGAGGTCCAGGTCGAGACGGCTGTTCATATCCAGTTCGAACCGGCCGTACGGGTTCACGTGGGTCCAGAACAGCGGAGACAGTCCCCGCCGGTCCGCCGCAGTGAGGACGTCCGCCCACGGGCCTTGGGTCAAGGCCCGACCCTTTTCTCATCTGTCTCCCAGGCGATCCCGGGAGTTCCACTCCGCCGCAGTTCAGTGGCCCTCCCATCCTGGAGTGGGAGTGATCTTCCAGATCTACATCGGCATGTGCATGTTGCTCTCGTGGTTCGCCACCTGGGTGGCGCGAAGGCAGCGGCGCAATCCGAGGACGGAGGCGGTGGGGGTGGCCCCGGCCGAACCGGGGACGCTGCTGCCAGGAGGGCAGTAGCCGGGCCCTGCCCGCCCGGCAGCAGTCGGTGATCACTTCTCGCGCAGCGGGACCGAGAGATGACTCGGGTCCGTGGAGGGCGAGGAGAAGGTCAGCTGCGCGCCGGTCGGGTTGTGCTCGATGTACAGCGGATCGACGGTGTCGATCACCAGGGCGAGCCGGTGACCGGCCGGGACGTCGTAGGCCGTGGAGAACAGCTCCAGGTCGACGGGGAACGGCCGGCCCGGCGTCTGCCCGTGGAACGTGTACGGGGCGTTGCTGACCAGCTTGCCCACGCCGAGCGGGCCGACGTCGTAGAGGTACGCGACGAAGGTGCCGCTCGACTTGCTGCTGGTGACCGTGGTGTGCAGCTCGGCCGTACCCCGGACGCGCTGCTCGGAGCCGTACCTCTCCGACTGCCAGACGCTCGCGAAGGTGCGCGGCAGAAGGGGTACGGAGACCGTGGGCGGCAGCCTCAGGAACTGGTCCAGCGCGTTGGAGAGCAGCGTGATGCCCCCGTTGGCGCCCGAGTCGACGTTCGCCCACACCTTCTTCGTACCGTCGAGCTGTATGCGGTTCTTGGCCGCGCCCACCGACTTCCAGTCCGGGTAGCCCTCATACCCCTTGTCGTTGCGGGACTTGAGCTGGACGGGCTGCTCGGTGTCGATGCCGTTGCGTTCGCCCTTGAGGTAGCGGTCGAACCAGCGGCGGGTGCTCGTCCAGGTGTCGTTGGGCAGCCCGAACAGGCCGGTCAGCTCGGCGGTCGCGTGGTCGCCGGGGCGGAACTCCAGCCGCTTGGGGCCGGCGAGCTTCTCGTAGAACGAGGCGTACTGGTTGGGCGGGAAGATCGTGTCGCCCCAGGCGTTGCCCATCATGATCGCCGCGCCGTTGGCGTTGATCTTGTCGAGGTAGGTCGCGGGGGAGCGCTTGGCGCCCCAGGCGATCATCTCCGGTTCCTTGTCCAGCTTCGAGCCGAGAAAGTCCTTGAGCGTCTGCGACAGTTCGTCGCTGGGGCGGCCGGTGATCAGCCCGGCCCCGCCGAGCAGGGCCGCCGCCTGGAGGTGCTGGGTCCGGCCGCTGTAGATCGAGTCGATCAGGTCGGCCCAGCCGCTGAGCGCCGCCACCGCCTTGATCCGGGGGTCGTGACCGGCCGCCAGCAGGCTGATGCCCGCTCCGTAACTGACCCCGCCCATGCCGATCCGGTCCGGGTCGGCCGAGGTGTTCGCCAGCGCCCAGTCGATGACGGCGGAGGCGTCCGCGATGTCCGGCGGACCCGCCACCTCGATCTTCCCGCCGGAGAGCCAGAAGCCGCGCGAGGTGTAACTCACCACGACATAGCCGGAGTCGGCGAGCTTCTGGGCCTGCGCCAGATACTCGATCTGCGGCATGGCCCAGCTGGTCGGGAAGACGATCAGCGGGTGCTTCGCCCCGGCCGGGGCCGCCTCTCCGGACGGTCTGAACACATTGCCCTTGAGCGTGATGCCGCCGGAGCCGGGGATGTCGTGGAACGTCAGGTTCGGCGCGGAGGCGCTCGCCGAGGTGGGGGCGGGCGCCGCGCCGGCCGCCGGAGCCGCGCCGAGGGCGGCTCCGGTCAGCAGGACGACGGCGGTGGTGATCGAAGCGGTGGTGCGCAGTGCCGGTTTCGGACGTACCACGGGTCACTCCTCACGCGTGTCAGTGCAAAGTGACCCGACGGTAACCCCGGTTGTTTACCGCTGGTAACTACCGGGTGTGTTGCGTGAAGGTAACGATTATTGGACGCCGTGTCAGCAGTGGCTCACTTCAGTGCGCTCTTCGCCTGCCAGTCGGTCCACGACACGTTCCACGCGCCGTACCCGTTGCCCTCGGCGACCGTGCCCTTGGCGTCGGCGCCGGTGATCTCGAACGGGTCGCCCACCCGCACCTGCCCGTAGAGCGCGGAGGCGTTGGCGTCGCTCATGCCGAGACAGCCCGAGCTGCGGTTGGCGTTGCCGAAGTAGCCGGAGTTCCACGGCGCGGCGTGGGCGTACATCCCCGACCAGGTCAGCCGCATCGAGTAGTCGACCATCTTGTCGTACGCGTCGCCGAGGCCCACCGTCTCGGAGCGCATGTTGATCGTGCCCTCCTTCGACATCAGGACGGCCGTGCCCCGCCAGGACGCCTTGTCGCCGCCCGGCGTACCGCCCGACATCGGTGC
This sequence comes from Streptomyces griseobrunneus, assembly GCF_046713465.1. Taxonomy (NCBI): domain Bacteria; kingdom Bacillati; phylum Actinomycetota; class Actinomycetes; order Kitasatosporales; family Streptomycetaceae; genus Streptomyces; species Streptomyces griseobrunneus. The sequence goes on along the minus strand of NZ_CP177081.1, from coordinate 73,944 downwards.
CTGGAACACCTGCTTGCCGTCGCGGTGCAGGGACAACCGGTGCCCGTCTAGGTCGACCTTGACCACCTGGGCCGCGCCGATGGTGAACGTGGTCGTGTAGTCACGGACGAACCAGCCGCCGTCCGCGCCCGTGTCGATGCCGTTCAGCTCCGCGGCCAGGGTCACCTTCGTCCCCGGCTTCCAGTACTCCCTGGGCCGCCAGTCGACGCGGTCCTTGCCCGAGTAGTCCTGCAGCCAGCCCCAGGAGCCCTCGGTGCTGTTCGAGGTGGACACCTTCAGGGCCTTCTCCACCGCCGCCTTGTTCTTCACCGGGTGGTCGAAGACGACCGACAGCGGCTGGGCGATACCGACCGTGGTGTTCTTGCCCGGTGCGAGCGACAGCTTGTTGACCTTCTCCGCCTCGGCGGTCGTGAACGTGGCCGAGTCGCTGCCGCCGTCCGCGTCCTTCGCCTCGACGGTGTACGCGGTCCCCGGCGCGGCGATCCGCTCGGATATCCAGGTCCGGCCGTCGGCGGATATCTTCCCGGCCAGGGCACCGCCCTCGCCCGCCGTCACCGACACTGTCTTCAGCTTGCCCTGTGCCAGCGTGACCTTCACCGGTCCGCCCGGGGCCGCCGCCTCGCCCCGGAGGTTCACCGAGATGCTGGTCCCCGGCGCCTTGCCGTCCTCGCCGGCCTGCGCGGCGGAACCGGCCGCTCCGCCCGAGCAGGCCGTGAGGGCAGCGGCGAGCAGCGCCGCCGGGACGGTCAGGGCGAGCCGGGCGCTCCGGCCGGCCGGGGCGGTACGACGGATGCGCGGGCGTGCAGAACTCAACGGAAAAACCTCCAGGGCAGCAAGACTCGACAGGTGAGAGGCGTTTTCCCCCCTGTCGGGTTCCGTTTCCCCCATGTCGGGTTCCGCCCGGACTGCCCGCACGATCCGCCCGACCGGCGCCGGACCGCGCGGAGTACTTTCCACCGTCGGCCAGAACCTCGGAACGCGGGAGAGAGCAGTGGGCACGGAGGACTCGCGGATGACGGCCGCCGACGCGCTCACGGAAGAGGCCGGAAAGCCCGATGCGCCCCCGGCCCGGTCCGCCTCCGTCCTGCGCAGCGGGGCCGTGATGGCGGCGGGCTCCGTCGTCTCCCGCGCCACCGGGTTCGTCCGCTCGGCGGTCGTCGTCGCCGCGCTCGGCACCGGGCTGACCGCCGACGGTTTCACGGTCGCCAACACCGTCCCCAACATCCTCTACATCCTGCTCATCGGCGGCGCCCTCAACGCGGTCTTCGTCCCCGAGCTGGTCCGGGCCGCCAAGGAGCACGCCGACGGGGGCGCCGCGTACACCGACCGGCTGCTCACCCTGTGCGCCGTCGGCCTTCTCGCACTCACCGGGCTCGCCGTGGCCGCTGCCCCGCTGATCGTCGGTGTCTACACCGACTACGACGGCCGCCAGGCCGAGCTGACCGTCGCGCTGGCCCGCTACTGCCTGCCGCAGATCCTCTTCCACGGCCTGTTCACCCTGCTCGGCCAGGTTCTCAACGCCCGGGGCCGGTTCGGCGCGATGATGTGGACCCCGGTCCTCAACAACATCGTGATCATCGGGGTGTTCGGGCTCTACATCACCGTCGCCGCGAACTCCGCGGGCACCCTCTCGGACACCGACGCCCAGCTCCTCGGCTGGGGCACCACCGCCGGGACAGCCGTGCAGACCCTCGCCCTGATCCCCGCGCTGCGCGCCGCCCGGTTCCGCTGGCGGCCCCGCTTCGACTGGCGCGGCAGCGGACTGACCCGGCCGATGCGCTCGGCCGGCTGGCTCGTGCTGCTGGTCCTCACCAACCAGCTCGCCTACTGGGTCGTCACCCGGCTCTCCACCACCGCCGGCCAGGAGGCGTTCGAGCAGCATGTGGCGGGCGGGGCGGGCTACACCGCGTACAGCTACGCCTACCAGCTCTGGGTCGTCCCGCAGGGCATCATCACCGTCTCGCTCGTCACCGCGCTGATGCCCCGGATGAGCCGGGCGGCGGCCGACGGGGACCTCGCCGGGGTGCGGCGCGATGTCGCGTACGCCCTGCGGACCAGCGCCGCCGTCGTGGTGCCCGCCGCCACCGCGCTGCTGGTGCTCGCGCCATGGGTGATGGGTTCCGTCTTCGGGTACGGGCGCACCACCGACGCCGACATCACGGTGATGGCCGGAATCATGGTGGCCTTCGCGCCGGGGCTGATCGCCTTCTCCGGGCAGTACGTCCTCTCCCGAGGCTTCTACGCGATGAGCGACACGCGCACCCCGTTCCTGCTCAACCTGGTGGTCGCCGCAGTCAACGCGGGCCTCTCGGCCGCCGCCTACTGGCTGCTGCCCGCCCGCTGGGCCGTGACCGGGATGGCCGGGGCGAGCACGGTGGCCTTCACCGTCGGCTTCGCCGTCACCGGGTACGTCCTGGCCCGGCGGGTCTCGGCCACCGGCACCGGGTCCCTGCTCCGCTCGCCCACCCTCGTCACGCACCTCCGGCTGATCGCCGCCTGCCTGCCCGCCGGTGCGCTCGCCTACGGGGCGGCCCGCGCGGCCGAGGGCGCGGGCGACGTTGCGGCCGCCGGAGCGGGGACCCTCGCGCTGCTGCTCGCCGTCGTGCTGCTGGCCGGGCCGTTCGGGATCGGCGAGATCACCGCGATGGTTGACGGCGGCCGGGCCCGGCTGCGGCGCTGAGCCCGGGCCCGTACGCCTGGTGCTCCTGGGTGCGGTTCAGAGCTCCAGGTCGACGTCGAGGCCGGCGTTCTGGCCCCGCAGCCAGAAGTCGAGGGCGAGCACCAGCTCGGTCCCCGTGCGGTAGCCGGGCCGCGGGTCGTCGGCGGTGGCGGCGGCGAGCGCGCCCTCGTCCAGCAGTTCGCGTACCGGCGAGTCCGGGCCCTCGGTGGCGCGCTTGAGGGAGGCCCGCAGCCCGTCGAGGTAGCGCCGGTCCCGGCTGGTCGGGTACGGGGCCTTCACCCGGTCGGCGATCTCCGGAGGCAGCAGGTCCCGGGTGGCGGCACGCAGGAGGCTCTTCTCCCGGCCGTCGAACGACTTCATCGCCCAAGGGGTGTTGAAGACGTACTCCACCAGCCGGTGGTCGCAGAACGGCACCCGCACCTCCAGGCCGACGGCCATGCTGGCCCGGTCCTTGCGGTCCAGCATCCAGGGCAGGAACCGGGTCAGGTGGAGATAGCCGATCTCACGCATCCGCCGGTCGGCGGCGGACTCGCCGGCCAGCCGCGGAACTTCGGCGAGCGCCTCGTGGTAGCGCTGGGCCCGGTAGCCCTGGAGGTCGATCTTGGCCAGCAGGGCGGGGTCCATCAGGGATTCGCCGGGGCCGCTGCCGGGCCCGGAGATGCCGGTGCCGAACGGCGGCGCGAGCCACGGGAAGGTGTCCGCGGTGAGGGTGTCGGGATGGTTGAACCAGCGGTAGCCGCCGAAGACCTCGTCGGCCGCCTCGCCGGAGAGTGCGACGGTGCAGTGCCGGCGGACCTCCTGGAAGAGCAGGTAGAGCGAGGTGTCGCCGTCACCGAGGTCGAACGGCAGGTCGCGGGCGCGCATGATGGCCTCGCGGGCGTCCTGGGCGAGCAGTTGCCCGGGGGAGAGCGTGACGACCTGGTGGTCGGAGCCGGCGTGCCGGGCGAGCAGCTCGGCGAACGGCGCGTCGGGGGTACCGCGCCAGTCGTCGGCCCGGAAGTCGTCGCCGTGCCGGTCGAAGTCGAGGGCGAAGGACCGGATCGGCGGGGCCCCGAGGGCGGTCCGGTGGCGGGCGGCGAGGGCGGTGATGATGCTGGAGTCCAGTCCGCCGGAGAGCAGCGTGCCCACCGGGACGTCGGCCACCAGCTGCCGGGCGACGATGTCCTCCAGCAGCTCACGGACGCGGCCGATCGTGGTGTCCAGGTCGTCGGTGTGCTCGTGGGACTCCACCGCCCAGTAGCGGCGCAGGGTGCTGCCGCCGCGCCCGACCCGGAGGGTGTGGCCGGGGCGCAGCTCGTGCATGCCCTTGTAGACCGCGTGGCCGGGGGTCTTGGTGAAGCCGAGAAGTTCGGCGAAGCCTTCGGTGTCGATCGCGGGCCGCGCCGAGGGATGGGCCAGGATCGCCTTGGGCTCGGAGCCGAACAGCACGCCGCCGGGGAGCGGCCAGTAGTAGAGGGGCTTGATCCCCAACCGGTCCCGGACCAGCAGCAGTTCCTCGGTGCGGGCGTCCCACAGCGCGAAGGCGTACATGCCGTTGAGGTGTTCGGTGAAGTCCTCGCCCCACTCCAGGTAGGCGTGCAGGACGACCTCGGTGTCGCTGTCGGTACGGAAGCCGTGCCCGCGGATCAGCAACTGCTTGCGCAGTTCCCGGTAGTTGAAGACCTCGCCGGTGTAGCTGATGGCGACGACCGGCTCACCGTCGTGCTCGAAGACCATCGGCTGGCTGCCGCCTGCCGGGTCGATGACGGAGAGCCGGCGGTGGCCGAGGGCCACCGAGCGGCCGAGCCAGAGGCCGTGGGCGTCCGGCCCCCGGCAGGCCATGGTCGCGGTCATGGCGTCGGCCACCGGGGCCGTGACGGGGGCTGCCGGGTCGAAGGAGACCCATCCTGCTGTTCCACACATGGTGATGTGGCCTCTCTCGACGTGGTGGTACGGAGGTCAGACCCGTGCGGCGGACCGCTTGGCCGGCGGCGGGCTGAAACGCTTGAACGTCCAGGTCGTCCACATCACGACGAGGACGAGCAGGAAGCTCGCGGCAGTCGCCCAGGCCATCGCGAGGGACCAGTCGGCCGTGGTCGGCCGGTCACCGGCCACCGTGAAGAACAGCGCCCCGATCGCCGCCACACCGGCGGCGCTGGCGAACTGCTGGGTGGTGGTGAGAATCCCGGAGGCGGTCCCGGCGTCCTGCGGGGGAACGTTGATGAGCGCCGCGCCGAACAGTGCGGGCAGCACCACACCGTTGCCCGCGCCGACCAGGCAGAGGCAGAACACCACCCACGGCAGGCCGACAGCGGAGTCCGAGACTGCCAACGGCACGGCCAGCAGGGCCAGTCCGAGCGCGGTCACCCCGCCGGAGACCACCAGGGCGTTCATCCCCCAGCGTGCCGTGAGCCGGCCGCCGATCATCGAGGTGGCGGTGAACAGCACACCCATCGGCGAGAACATCAGTCCGGCCTCGAACGGGTCCAGCTTCAGCCCGGACTGCAGGAGCAGCGTCAGGGTGAACATGAAACTGCCGAAGTAGAGCATGAACGCCGCGCCCGCGATCACGCCGCCGCGGAAGGAGTCGCTGCGGAACAGCGACAGGACGAGCACCGGATTGCCACCGCGGGCCGCCAGCGCCCGCTCCCAGCGCAGCGTCGCCACCATCACCGGTACGGCCAGGGCCATGCTGACCCAGGTCCAGGCCGGCCAGCCGGAGACATGGCCCATGGTCAGCGGCACCAGCAGCAGGGCGAGCGCGAACGAGACGCCGACCGCGCCGACCGGGTCGAGGCCGGCCCGGATCCGGCTGACGTGCGCGGGGAGCACCCGCAGCGCGGCGAACGCGATGACCAGGCAGAACGGCACATTGATCAGGAAGATGGTGCGCCAGCCGAGCCCGGCGAAGTCCGCCGCGATCAGCGCACCGCCGAGCACCTGGCCGGCGATCGACCCCAGGCCGGCGGCGGCGCCGTACCAGGCCATCGCCTTCCCCTTCTTCTCGTTGGGGAAGTACGCGGTGATGACGGCCAGGACCGGCGGCACCATGACCGCCCCGGCAAGTCCCTGGGCCAGGCGGGCGGCGATCAATTGCCCGGGGTTGACGGCCAGTCCGCACAGCAGCGAGGTGAACCCGAAGGCGAGCGTGCCGATGATGAACAGAAGGCGGTGGCCGTAGCGGTCACCCAGTCGGCCCGCGGTGATCATCCCGGCCGCGTACGCGAACGCGTAGCCCCCGACGATGAGTTCGAGCGCGGCCGGGTCGGCTTTGATGCTGCTCTCCAGCGAGGGAGCGGCCACGTTCACCACGAAGAAGTCGAACTGGGCGAAGAACATCGCCGACAGCAGGACGAGCAGCACCGGCCCGGTGCGCAGCAGGAGGGGAGGAGCCGCCGGCTCGGGCTCGTGCGGGTCGTGAAGCGTGGTCATGGCACTCCTCGGGGCCTGTGCGGCCCGGCGGCTGTGACGGACGGGGGAGGGGGAACCGGTTGCCCGGAGGCTGGCGGGGGCGGTGTCTCGTACGGGCGCGGGACGGGGTCTCTTACGGGGATGGAGCGAGGCGGTACGGGGGCGGAGCAGGGTCTCGTACGGGCGTGGTGCGAGGTTGGGCGCGGGCGGCCGTGACGGCGGGTCAGCCGCGCTTCCGCCTCCCGTGGATCGCACACGTGATCCGTGCGGTGCAGACCCGGCGGCCCGCCTCGTCGGTGATGACGACCTCGTAACTGGCCGTCGTCCCACCCAGGTGCAGGGCCGTCGCCACGCCGGTCACGGTGCCCGAGCGCACCGGCAGGTGGTGGGTGGCGTTGATGTCCACCCCGACGGCGATCCGGCCCTCGCCGGCGTGCAGCGCCGCGCCCAGCGAGCCCAGCGACTCGGCGAGGACGGCGGAGGCGCCGCCGTGCAGCATCCGCTGCAACTGGGTGTTGCCGGTGACCGGCATGGTCGCCACCACCCGCCGGGGGGCGGCCTCCAGGAAGGTCATGCCCATCCGGCCGGCCAGGGTGTCGGCCCCGGCCTCGTTCACCCAGGCGGCGGCGGCCTCCGGGCCCGCCTCGGGTGTGGGCGGCGCGGCGAAGGTGGTCATGCCGAGACCGCCGTAGGGCCGTGATCCACTGCCACCGTTACGGCAACTGCCTTCGGGTCGGCCGGTCGGTACGTCTCCAAGGCGGCGTACTTCTCGCGCAGTTGGCGCTTCAGGACCTTGCCGGTCGGGCCGATCGGGATCGCTTCGGGAGTGGGCGCTATCTCCAGCAGGGCCAGTCGCGGCTGGCCGGCCCGCTCCAGGGCTTCGTTGGCCCGCCGTAACAGGTCCTCTGCCGTTGTCTCCTGACGTAGCGTCACAATGGCTGCCGCTACGGTCCGGCCGCTATCCTTGGCGGCGACCACCGAGCAGTCCGCCAGCTCCTCGACGGCGAGTAGCAGCTCCTCCTCCATCAACGCCGAGTAGCCGTCGCCCGCCTCGGTCCGGATCCGGTCGACCGCCCGGTCCACGTGGAAGAACTCGCCGTCGGCCGAGCGGCGCACCAGGTCGCCGGAGAGCCAGTAGCCGGCGAGCATCGTGCGGTACGTGGTGTCGGAGTCGTTCCAGTAGCCGTGCGCGAGCGCCTCGCTGCGGACCCCGAGCAGACCCACCTCGTCCGCCGCCGCCTCGGTGCCGTCCTCGCGCAGGACCGCGACCTCGGCGATCGGCACCCGGGTGCCGAGATGCCGGGCCCTGGCCGGGGAGTCGGGGGTGAGCACGCGGCGCAGCGCCGCCCAGCCCAGCTCGGAGGAGCCCAGGCCGTCGTCGACGACCGAGCCCGGCGTACGGGTGCCGTCGGGCTCGGTGGTGTGCCCCAGGCGCATCAGCCGGCGCATGTGCGCGTCGTGGCCGCAGTCGCCCAGGTTCACCCACACGGCGACGGAGTCGAAGTCCGCCGGCTCGGGGTCATGTGTCGCCAGGTGCGAAAGCGCCTCGTTGAAGGCCAGCACGACGTTCGGCCGGTGGGTGGCGCAGCCGCGTGCGATGCCGGGGCCGGTCGGGTCGGACCAGCCGACCGTGGGCGCCCCGGCCAGCAGCGAGTAGAAGGTGAACGCGATGGCGCTGGAGTGCGACTGCGGGGCTCCGGCGAGTACGAGTGAGCCTTCCCGCTCCGGGTGGTTGATCAGCCGGTAGCGGGCGCCGGCGACGCTCTGCCGGTGCGCCCAGACGACCGGCTTGGGATTGCCGGTGGTGCCGGAGGAGTGGCAGATCACGACCGGGTCGTCGTCCCCGTGCCGGTACAGCTGGGAGGGCTTCGGGGCGCGGGCGCCGAGGGTGCCCACCTCCTCGTCCAGGGCGGTCCAGCGCAGCTCGGGAAGCCCGCGCTCACGTCCGGCGAGCAGGGCGAGTCGCTCCCCGTCCGTGAACAGGCCCACCGAGCCGGTGCGCCCGACCAGGCCGAGGGCGAGTTCGGGCCGCATCCGGCCGTTGATCAGCACGCCGATCGCACCGATGCGGGCCAGCGCGGTCAGATGCACCTGGTATGCGAAGGTGTCCGCCAGGTAGACCGACACCCGGTCGCGCGGCCCCACCCCCCGGTCCAGGTACCAGGCCGACCAGGCGTCCGCCAGGGCGTCCAGGTCGCGCAGGCTGAACTCCGAGCGAGGGGTGCCGTCCAGGCCTGCCAGCGGCCGGTCGGCGAGCAGCACCGGCAGGTCGGCGGCGGGGTTCGTCTCCACGGCGATCCGCCAGGCGTTGCCACCGCCGAGACCGGGGAGCTCCGCCAGCCGGAGACGTGCTTCGGGGGACAGCAGCGTTGTGGACGTGAGCGGCATCGATTCCCCTGGCCTCGGTCGGACGAGCTCTCTGGACTGACGGCGAAGTCCGCCGTGCGACGCGTGTCGGCCCACGCACCGGCACCTCCGGAGCGCCGGTCCGTCACGGCAGCGCGTGCAGAAGTTACAAGGGGTCTCTCCGCCATTGCCATCGCCCGCCGAAAGTGCGTCAGGTCGACTTCGGTGTAAAGGCGTTGTGCCAGAAATGCTGTGTAATGCCTTGTTCCTTAGCCCCGTTGTGGTCGACTGATCGGCCGAAAGGTATCTGTGCACGGCTGAAACGGACTTGACGAACTCAGTGCCGTGGCGCTGACGGGCCGAGGCCCGCCCGGCTACGTTCCTGCCGAATTCCTCCGGAGCCGACCGGAAGCCGTGGTTGCCGGCCGTCGTGCAGCCCGACAAGGAGCGCGTCGCGTGTCGCCTGAACGGATATCCGATGCCGTGGAGCGGCTGCGCCACATCGTGGCATCCGTCCTCGAACTGGACCTCGCGGAGGTGCCTGCCGAGGCCTCCTTCCACCGCGATCTGAAGATGGACTCGCTGGAGAAGGTCGAGTTCGCGGCCCGGGTCGAGTGGGCCTTCGGTGTCGCGCTGAGCGACGAGGAGGCGAGCGGTATCGACAGCGCCCTCGCCGCCGCCGTCCTGCTGGACGCCCGGTTCCCGCTCCCGGCGGGTGCGGGTATCGCGGGCTCGGCCCCGGCGGCTGCCCGGTCCGCTGGGGGCCCGCCTGCCGGGCTTCGGTCGGCACCGTCCTCGCCCGCCCCCTCTCGGCACCCCGCGCCCCGGTCCGCCGCACCTGATGTCTCCGCGCCACCCGGCCGCCCGGCCACGGCCCCCGCCTCCGCCGGCATCGGCCTGTCCACCGGCGTCGACCTGCCCGCGGCCATCGACCTGGTGGACAGGCTGACCGGCCGCCACCTCGCCTCCGGCCACGGAGACCGAACCGCCTACCTCGATCCCGACCTCGGCCCCGTCTCCTACCGGGCCCTGCACGAAGCCGCCCGAGGCTACGCCGGTGCGCTGCTCGCCCAGGGCATCACCCCCGGCGCCCGCGCCCTCGTCGTCGCCGAGGACTCCGCGGCCACCGTCGCCGCAGTCCTCGGCCTCTGGTGGCACGGCTGTGTACCCGTCCCGGTCAGCCCGATGCTCGACGAGGCCGGCCTCGACCTCGTCGCCGCCGACTGCGCGGCCGAGGTCATCCACCTCGACACCGCGCCGGCCGACCCGCCCGCCGGAACGGTGCTGCTCACGGGTGACGCCGTACGCACCGGCATCCGCACCGGTCACCCCAACGCGGCGAACCGCCCCGACCTCGCCCGGCCCTCCACCGGACACCTCCCCGGCCGGACCGCGCTGATCCAGTACACCTCCGGCAGCACCGGCCGCCCCAAGGGCGTCCGGCACGCCACCTCCGCGATCACCGCCATGCTGGACGGCTTCGGCTCCCTGCTCGCCCTGCGCGCCGACGACACCGTGCTCTCCACCGCCCGGATGTCCTTCGGCTACGGATTCGGCAGCTCCGTCCTGTGCGCCCTCGACGCCGGGGCCGCCACCGCACTGATCCGCGGTGCCGTCGACCCGCACACCGTCCGGGCCGCGCTCCGCCGCCACCGCCCCACCGTGCTCTGCTCCGTCCCCCGCCTCTACGCGGCCCTCCTCGACTCGCTCCACCCCGGGGACGACGCGGTCGCCGCGCTGCGCCTGTGCCTGACCGCCGGTGAGAACTGTCCGGCCGACCTCAACCACCGTATCCAGGAAGTCTTCGGCGCCCCGGTGATGAACTGCCTCGGCGCCACCGAGGTCATGCACGTCGTCGTCGCGACCCCACCGGACCGCCCGATGCCCGGACGGGCCGGTCTGGCCGTCCCCGGCGCCACCGCCACCGTCCGCGACGAGCACGGCCGGCCGGTGCCCGACGGCACCGAAGGGCGCCTGCACATCGCCGGACCCACCGTCGCGCTCGGCTACCTCGACCGCCCCGACGACGACCGGACCACCTTCGCCGACGGCGGTGCCTACACCGGCGATCTGGTCCGCCGTGAGGCCGACGGCACCCTGACCCACCTGTGCCGGGCCGACGACATCCTCAACCTCGGCGGCTACAAGGTGCCACCCGCCGAGATCGAGACGGTGATCCGTACCGTCGCCGGCATCCGCGACTGCGCCGTCGTCGGCGGCCCCGACGCCGACGGCCTGGAATGTGCCGTTGCCTTCGTCGCCCCGGAGACCGGAGCCGACCAGGAAACCATTCGCCGCGCCCTCCGGGCAGCGGTCCGCGCCGACCTCGCCCCCTACAAACGCCCGGCCCGGGTCGAGTTCGTCAGCGCACTGCCGGCCACGGCCACCGGCAAGGTGGCCGCCTACAGATTGCGTGAGCAGGCATCATGACGTGGGACATCACAGGGATGGGAGCGGTCGCCTGCAACGGCACCACCCCGTCGGAGATCTTCGACGCGCTCTGCGCGGGCCGCGACGGCCGAGGACCGCTCCAGGTCTTCGACCACGACAAGTACCGTGCCCGGAACGCCTACGAGATCACCGACCGGGCCCGCCCGGGCGTCGACGAACCCGGCCGCGCCACCCGCTGGCTCATCACCGCGATCGACCAGGCCCTCGCCGACGCGGGCCACCCGCGCGATCTCGCCGATGTGCCGGTCCTGGTCGGCACCACCCTCCAGGAGCAGCGCAGCGCCGAACTCTGGTGGCGCCACGGCACCGCCCTCGATCCCGCCGACCTGCACTTCGGCACCGCGCTGCGGGAGGAGTACGGAGCCGCCCGCACCTACACCTTCGCCAACGCCTGCGCGGCCAGTCTGTACGCGCTCGCCATGGCCACCGACCTGATCGAACTCGGCGAGGCCGACACCGTCGTGGTGGCGGGCACCGACGCCATCGGCGAGAGCGCCTTCGGCACCCTGGACCGGGTCCAGAACGACGTGCCCGACGCGCTGCGCCCCTTCGACCGCTCCCACCGCGGCATGCTGATGGGCGAGGGCGCCGTCGCCGTGGTGCTCACCCGCGCCGCCGCCCCCGGCCGCCCGGTCCATGCCCGGCTGCGCTCCGTAGGCGTCAACTGCGACGCCCAGCACTCCACCGCCCCCGACCCGGAGGGCATCACCCGCGTCCTGCGCGACGCCTACCGGCTGGCCGGGGCCGCACCCGAGGAGATCGACCTCGTCATGCTGCACGGCAGCGGCACCCCGAAGAACGACTCCACCGAGGCCGCCGTGCTCGCCCGGATCTTTCCTCCCGGGAGCGGGCCGCTGATGACCGCCGTCAAGTCGATGACCGGCCACACCCTCGGAGGCTCCGGCCTGCTCAGCCTGACGATGGCCGTGCTCGCCCTCCAGCGGGGCCAGGTGCCGCCCGTACTCGGCCTCACCGACCCGATCGAGGAGGCGGAAGGCCTGCGACTGGTACGTGAACACGCTGCCATTTCCGCGCAATTGACGCTGGCTCAGGTCGACGCGTTCGGTTTCGGCGGGATCAACGCCGCCGCGATCCTGGAGGCGGCCCGATGAGCACGGCGCACCCCGCCACCGCGTCGCCGCCCCGCGTGGCCGTCCTCACCGGCGTAGGCCTCGCCGTCCCCGGCCTGACCCTGCCCGACGAACTCCTCGGCACCGTCCGCGACGGCGGTTTCGACCCCGTCACCGGTCTCGTCGGGCGCGACCTGCGGCACAAGGACCGCGCCTCCCGGCTCGCGCTGCGTGCCGCCGCCCCCGCGCTGAAGGACGCCGGCCTGTTCATCGACGGCAGCTACCACGGCGTCGGTGACACCACCGCCGTGGTGGTCAGCACCAACGTCGGCATCCTGGAGAACGTCTGCTCCTTTGCCGACACCATCGCCCGCGACACAGTCCTCGGCCTCAGCCCGCTCGGGCTGCCGCAGACCTCCAGCAACGTCATCGCCGGCTCGGTCGCCATGGCCCACGGCCTGCGCGGCCCCAACGTCACCCTGTGCAACGGCCCCACCAGCGGCCTCGACGCCCTCTACTGGGCCCGCGCCCTGATCGTCACCGGACGGGCCGACACCGCCGTCGTGATCGGCGTGGAGCCGGCCGGCGACATCGTCACCAAGCTGCTAGGCACTCCCGCCCTGGACGGCGCCGTGGCCCTGGTCCTGGAGTCGGCCGCCCGCGCCGCCGAACGCGGCGCCACGGTCCGCGCCACCGTGGCCGGCTGCGCCCGCGCGGCGGATCTGGCCGGTGCCGTCGCCCGTGCCGGAGGCCTGACGCCCGACCTGTGGCTGACCGAGGCGGCGGACGACCCGGCCGGGCCGCGCGCGAACGCCATCCTGGACCCCGCCGCCGGGCTCGGCGCCGCCTCCGGTGCCCTCGGCCTGCTCCAGGCCGCCGCCGCCATCGCCCACCTCGACGAACACGGCGGCCACACCGTCCTGGCCACCTGCGGCGGGCCCGAGGACGACGGCGTGGCCGCGGTGTTCCTCACCGGCCCGCACCACACCCCGTGAAAACCCGACCCTTCGAACAAGAGGAGTACCCCATGGCCGCCCACACCGACCAGGCCTTCGACGCCGAGGAGCTGCGCGCAGTCGTCGCCCAGGCGCTGGAACTGCCCGTCGAGGAGGTCACCGACGACGCCCGCTTCAAGGAGGACCTGGAGGTGGACTCACTGATCTCGCTGGAGATCGCCGTCCGGGTCGAGGAGCGGTACGGCGTGAAGATCGACGAGTCGCGGCTGGCCGAGATCGGCAGCTTCCGGCTCGTGCGGGAGCTGATCGAGGCCGAGCTGAACGGCGCGTCCGCCGCATGAGCGGCACCGAAGCCGCCGAGTCGTCCACCCGCCCGGTCGCCCTGGTCACCGGCGGCTCCCGGGGCATCGGACGTGCCGTCGTCGCCCGCCTGGCCGAGGACGGGTACGACATCGCGTTCTGCTACCGCTCCGACGCGGAGGCCGCCGAGGAAGCGGCCCTGACTGCGGAGAAGGCCGGGGCCCGGGTCCTCCACCGGCGGGTGGACGTCGCCGACGCCGCGCAGGTGAAGGAGTTCGTCACCGAGGCCGAGGCGGAGCTCGGCCCGCTGGCGGCCGTCGTCACCTCGGCCGGCATCACCCGGGACCGGCCGCTCGCCCTGATGGCCGAGGAGGAGTGGCGCTCGGTCATCGACACCAACCTCGACGGCACCTACAACGTCTGCCGGGCCGCCGTGTACCCGCTGATGCGCCGCCGCCGGGGAGCCGTCGTCACGCTCTCCTCCATCGCCGGCGTGCACGGCAGCGCGGGCCAGACCAACTACGCGGCCTCCAAGGCCGGGATCATCGGCTTCACCCGCTCCCTGGCCCGGGAGTGCGGCCGTTACGGCATCCGTGCCAATGTCGTCGCGCCCGGCCTGATCTCCACCGACATGACGGCCGACCTGCCCGCCGAGGTCGCCGAACGCCACCTCAAGAGCATCCCGCTCGGCCGGGCCGGCACCCCGCAGGAGGTCGCCGACCTGGTCTCCTTCCTGGTCTCGGACCGCGCCGCCTACATCACCGGCCAGGTCGTCGAGATCAACGGCGGCCTGCCGAGCTGATGAGCGCGAGGCCTCGGCGCCGGGTTCGGGCGCGCTCAGCTGCCCGCCCGGTGGGAGGCCGGGGGTGTCGCCGGTGCGGGCGTCTGCGCCGCGCGGGTCACATCGCCGACCACCTCCACCACATCGGGACCGTACGCCTGGGAGTTGACCACCTTGAGCAGCAGCGCGAACGACCTGTTGCCGTGCTTGCGGAGCAGCTTCTCGTAGTGGCGCGACACATAACGGGTCGCCGCCTGGTTGGTGATGGCCCGCTGCCCGCAGAACAGGAAGACCGGGCGCGCGTCCTGACCACCGGTCAGCCGGGCGAGCAGAACGTACTCGGAGGTCCCCGGCTCCAGCCGGTAGCGCTCCGAGCCGATCTGGAAGGCGACCCGGTCCGGGCCCGGGTCCGGCTCGGTGTTGATCCGAACGCCGGGGAGCAGGGTCCGCAGATGGGCCGCCATCCGCTGGTTGGACGTCGGACCGCCGACGCAGAACTCCGTACGCTCCCCGAAGCCCTGCTGCGCCACATCGTGCGTCACGATCTGGGCGTGCGCCGCACAGTCCTTGATCAGCGCGGAGAGTTCCAGCAGTGCGAAGACGTCGTAGCGGTGCACGGACCCCTCGGCGCCCGCGTACCGGTTGACGACCAGCAGGCACTCGGAGTGGGCCGGCAGGCCGAAGAACGCCTGCTTGCGGTGGAGCCTGCGCCGCAGGAGGTAGGTACGGGCCAGCCAGCCCAGTGATCCGCTGACCCCGGCGGCTATCACGCCCAGCACGATGTTGCGCACGTCGTCCGTCATGGGCGGGCATGTTATCGGTCATTCGGGTAACCGTTCGAGGCGGTCCTGACGATCCGGGTGCTCCGGGGCTAACCTGCGCGGAGATCCGTTGACTGGAGGTTCGTATGCACCGTTCCGTCGGCCGGAACATGTCGATAGTGGCCGCGCTCGCCGTGGTCGCCTCGCTCGGGGTCGCCGTCCCGGCGGGTTCCGCGGAGTCCGCCCAGCGGCACCTGGCCCCACCCAAGTCCCCGGTGGCGGTGGGTTACGGGGGAGCGGTGGCCAGTGTCGACCGGGACGCGTCGGCGGCCGGGATCGAGGTGCTGCGCAAGGGCGGCAACGCGGTGGACGCGGCCGTGGCGACCGCCGCGGCGCTCGGTGTGACCGAGCCGTACTCGGCGGGCATCGGCGGCGGGGGCTACTTCGTCCACTACGACGCCAAGAAGCGCACGGTACAGACGATCGACGGCCGTGAGACCGCACCCCGCAGCGCGGACGCCTCCCTCTTCCTGGAGAACGGCAAGCCCATCCCGTTCGAGGAAGGGGTCACCAGCGGTCTCGGCGTCGGCAACCCCGGCACCCCGGCCACCTGGGAGCGGGCACTCGACACCTGGGGCTCCAAGTCCCTTCGTACGCTGCTGAAGCCGGCCGGTCGCCTGGCGCGGGACGGCTTCGTGGTGGACGGCACCTTCCGCTCGCAGACGGCGTCCAACCAGGCCCGGTTCGCCGACTTCCCGGCCTCCGCGAAGCTGTTCCTGCCCGGCGGTGAACTGCCCGTCGTCGGCTCGGTGTTCAAGAACCCCGACCTGGCACGTACGTACGAGGAGCTCGGCCGCAAGGGCGTCGGGGAGCTGTACCGGGGCGAGTTGGCGGACGACATCGTCCGTACGGTCCGCAAGCCGCCCGTCGATCCGCGCTCCACCCGGACCGTCCGCCCCGGCGACCTGACCCGCAAGGACCTCGCCTCCTACCGCACGCTCAAGCAGAACCCGACGAAGGCCGGCTACCGGGGCCTGGACGTGTACGGCATGGCGCCTTCCTCGTCCGGCGGTACGACGGTGGCCCAGGCCCTCAACATGCTGGAGCCCACCGACCTTTCGCGGGCGAGCGAGACCCGCTACCTCCACCGGCTCATCGAGGCGAGCCGGATCGCCTTCGCCGACCGGGGGCGCTGGGTGGGCGACCCCGCCTTCGAGGACGTCCCCACGAAGGAGCTGCTGAGCCAGCGGTTCGCCGACTCGCGCGGATGCCTGATCAAGGACGACGCGGTGCTGACCAGTCCGGTGGCACCGGGCGACCCGCGAAACCCGGCGCGGTGCGGAGGCGGCGGCACGGCCGCGCCGACGACGTTCGAGGGTGAGAACACCACGCACCTGACGACGGCCGACAAGTGGGGCAACGTCGTCTCCTACACCCTGACGATCGAGTCCACCGGCGGCAGCGGCATCACGGTTCCCGGCCGCGGCTTCCTTCTCAACAACGAGCTGACCGACTTCTCCTTCGCCCCGGCCAACCCGGCGGTGCACGACCCGAATCTGCCGGGTCCGGGCAAGCGGCCCAGGTCGTCGATGTCACCGACCATCGTCCTCCAGCACGGCAGGCCGGTCCTCGCCCTCGGCTCGCCGGGCGGCGCCACGATCATCACCACCGTGCTCCAGTCCCTGACCGGCCACCTCGACCGCGGCCTGCCGCTCGTCGAGGCGATCGCCGCGCCGCGCGCCAGCCAGCGCAACGCGGCCACCACCGAGATCGAGCCGGACCTGTGGAACAGCCCGGTCCGCGGCGAGCTCGAAGCGCTCGGCCACGCCTTCCGGCAGAACCCGGAGATCGGCGCCGCCACCGGCGTACAGCGGCTGCCCGACGGCCGCTGGCTCGCGGCGGCGGAAAAAGTGCGGCGGGGCGGTGGCTCGGCCATGGTGGTGCAGCCGGGCGGCAGGCGCTGACCCGGCCTCATGAACCAGGGGCGGCGGGACCGGTCGTACGCGCACACGTCGCGCGCGACCGGGTCCGCCGCCGGGGGAGGGGAGCGCCGGCGATCCCGCGCCGGCCAGGGAGGGGCCCGGACGGGTTCCTCCGGTCGACTGGAAGGGCCGTCCCCCACGATGCGCACCCGAACGTTCGCTCTGACCGCCGCCACCGCCGCCGCCTTCGGCGCCGCTCTCCTGGGGCCGGCGGCGCTGCCGGCCACCGCCGACGTTCCCGTACCG
Source organism: Streptomyces griseobrunneus (assembly GCF_046713465.1). Taxonomy (NCBI): domain Bacteria; kingdom Bacillati; phylum Actinomycetota; class Actinomycetes; order Kitasatosporales; family Streptomycetaceae; genus Streptomyces; species Streptomyces griseobrunneus. Next base: position 56,981 of record NZ_CP177081.1, on the reverse strand, counting down.
GAGACACCGCCGGACACCCGGGTGCATCCGGCGCCCGGTGGCCTGGCGGGCGCCCCGGTGACCGCCGAGGAGCTGCTCGCGGAGGTCCGCTCCTGCCGGCAGGTCTCCCGGGGGAAGTACCGCACGGACGCGAACCGCTGGAAGGCCACCGTCCCCGTCTGCTCCACCTCGGGCGCCGTCTTCTGGAAGGCGGACATGGACATCGACTGCGACGGCCGGAAGACCAAGGCCTGCAACACGAGGACCGACCCCTACTTCCAGCCGCAGACCGCCTTCCAGACCTCCCGGGGCAAGCCCCTTGACTCCGCCGCGCTGCCGTACGTGGTGGTGCCGGCGCCGGGGCGGATCTGGGACTACCGGAAGTCCGGGCTGACCGGCGGCAGCGTGGTCGCCGTGATCCACCGGGGCCAGGTGCGGTACGCCGTCATCGGTGACACCGGGCCCGCCGGGATCATCGGCGAGGGGTCGTACGCGCTGGCGGAGGAGCTGTCCATCGACCCCCACCCCACGACGGGCGGAACCGTGTCCGGCGTCACGTACATCGCGTTCAAGGACTCCCGCATCTCACCGCTGGAGAGCCGGACCGAGGCCGTGAGCCGGGGCGAGGCGCTGGCGAGGGAGTTCGTCGGACGCTGAGGGCTCTGAGAGAGCTGTCAGAGGGCGGTGAGGACGCGCGGGCCGTCGTCGGTGATGGCCACGGTGTGCTCGGCGTGCGCGGCCCGGCTGCCGTCGGTGGTCCGCAGCGTCCAGCCGTCCTGGTCGTGGCGGAACTCGTCGAGGCCGCCGCCGAGCAGCATGGGCTCGATCGCGAGGACCATTCCGTGGCGCAGCGGCATGCCGCGTCCCGGGCGTCCCTCGTTCGGCACGGAGGGGTCCTCGTGCATCGAACGGCCGATGCCGTGGCCGCCGTACCCGTCGAGGATGCCGTAGCCCGCCTTGCGGCAGACCGTGCCGATGGCATGGGCGATGTCCCCGATCCGGTTGCCGACGACCGCCGCGCCGATGCCCGCCTCCAGGGCGGCGGTGGCCGCGCCGATCAGCTCGGTGTCGGCGGGGCGGGCCGTGCCGACGGTGAAGCTGACCGCCGCGTCGCCCGCCCAGCCGCCGAGGAGGGCGCCCGCGTCCACGCTGACCAGGTCGCCGTCGCGCAGCGGTTCGGCGGAGGGGATGCCGTGGACGACCGCGTCGTTGACGGAGACGCAGATGACGGCCGGGAACGGGGTGGGCGCGAAGTGCGGCTTGTAGTTCAGGAACGGTGAGGAGGCCCCGGCCTCGCGCAGCACCTCGCGCGCTGCCTCGTCCAGCTCACGGGGGGTCACGCCGACCGCCGCGACCTCCTGGGCGCGGGCCAGGATCCGCGCGACGACGCGTCCGGACTCACGCATGGCTTCGATGGATGTGTCTGTCTTGATGTGCACCATGCCCATTACTATACCGGTCGAAGCGGTATAGTAATGACGGTATAAGAATGGTGGGCCGTAGTAGAGTGGCCCCATGGTCCGCACCCCTCTCACCCCCGAAGAGCGCCTCCGCGGCGAACGGCTCGGCCGACTGCTCCGCGAGGCGCGCGGGGACCGCAGCATGGTCGCCGTCGCGGCGAGCGCCGGAATCTCCGCCGAGACCCTCCGCAAGATCGAGACCGGCCGCGCCCCCACCCCCGCCTTCTTCACGGTCGCCGCGCTCGCCGGGGCGCTCGGCCTCTCCATGGACGAGCTGCTCGGCCGCTGCGCCCCCGAACCCGCCGCCGTACCCCTGATCGCTTGACGACCCCGGCGGCCGATCGCCCGGCGGCTCCCGGCGGCGCGTTCCGGCCGGCGGTGCGTAGGCTCACGCCTGTGACTCTCCAGGACTTCGCCCGCAGCGAATACGTCAGCCTGACCACCTACCGGAAGAACGGCACCCCCGTCGCCACGCCCGTCTGGGCCGCGGCCGAGGGCGATGTGCTGTACGTGTGGACCCGCTCCGACTCGTGGAAGGTCAAGCGGCTCCGCAACAACACCCAGGTCGCCGTCACCGTCTGCGACGTGCGCGGCCGGATCGCCGAGGGTGCCCCCACCGCCGAGGGCACCGCACGGCTCCTCGACGCGGACGAGACCCGCCGGGTGCGCAAGCTCCTGGCCCGCAAGTACACCTGGAAGTTCTGGCTCGTCGACCGGCCCGCCACCATCGCCCGCTTCGGCAAGCGCCCGCACACCGGGATCGCCGTCACCTTCTGAGCCCGGCCGCCGTCTCGCGTACGGGGGCGCACGGCGCCGGGGCCGTGCGCCCGACGCAGCGCGGACGAAAGCTCCGCGTAGCCGTCCCGTAACACACCTGCGGTCGAATGCCTCCGGACTGGAAGGCTCCAGTCGACAGTCGGCGAGGGCGACGATGACGGTGCATCAGCATGCGGTGGAAGTAGGTACGTTCGCGCAGTACCTACGGGATCTGACAGCACGACTCGACCCCGGACAAGGGTGGTTCGGGGTCTTCACCCGGCGCGACCCGGTGGGGATGCGGTCCTGCCTGGACGGGGTGGAGATACCGCCCTGGGACGTTGTGGAATCGCTCCTCGCCGACCTGGCCGCCCTCCACGGCGCGCACTTCGCCGAGCAGGTCTCGGTCCGGGCCGCCGCGCTGTACTCCGCCTCCGCCTCCGCCCACGACCGGCGGCCCGGCGGACGCCAGGAGCTGGTCCACCGGCTGGAGTTGATGATCCGCGAACAGGGCCGGGCGGCGGAGCGGCTGCGCACGACGGGGGCGGCGGGCGGGGACACGGCCGACCCGGAAGCGCTGGCCTGGGCCCACGACGACCATCAGCGCGCCTCGGCCCGCTGTACGGAGCTGCGCAAGCGGCTCGCGGCGGTGACGGTTCCGCACCCGAGGCAGGGGGCGGAACCGGACCGCGGCGCCGATCCGGGTGGCCCCGGGATCTGGCGCATCGAGGCTCCGGCGGGGAGGGCCTTGGGGGACCCACCGCGGGCCGCGGCGGCGCGGCCCGCACCGGATCCCGCGCCCCCCGGGCGATTCCGGTCCCGTGGACCGGATTCCGCGCCCCGGCGCAAGAAGCCGCGCGGCGCCCGGTTCGCCGGTCTTGAGGTGGACGAGGAGGAGGGGACCGGGTACGCCCCGTCGCCCGTTCCCGCCCTGCCCGCGCCCCCGCCCTCGGGCGGCTCCGCCCCGCGCGGCGCCCGCTTCGGCGGCGGGCCGGCGGAGGTGGAGGAGGAGGCCCCCGCCCCGGCCGCCCTGCCGGACCGGGAGGCGGGACCGGCCGTGGCCGCCGCCGTCGAGCGGCTGCTCCGGCTCCGTGCCGAGGGGCGCAGCGGCGAGGCCCATGTTGTGCTCTGCGAGGTGGCGGCCTGGCCCGCGCCCCGGCTGCCGGTGCTCGCGGTCGCCCTCTACCGGGCCGGTCTCGCCGCCGACTGGACGACCCTGCTCTGGGAGGCGTCCTCGCTGCCGCCCGCCGGGTTCGCCGCGGCGGCGGGCGCGCTGGCCGCGGCGGGCCGGGACGACGACTGCGGGCTGCTGCTCCGCCAGGGGGTGGCCAGGCCCGCCGCCGAGGTGGCCGAGGCGGTCCTCGCGCTGGACGACGCGGGCCGCGAGGGCGAGGCGCGGGCGCTGCTCGGCGCCTTCGTGCGCGTACGTACGCCGCAGGAGGCGGCCCGGATCGCGGACGGCGGGGACCGCATCCTCCCGCAGCTTCTGGCGGCGGCCCGGGAGGTGTCGGTGGAACGGGAGTGGGACCTGGTCCACGCACTGCGGGTGGCTGGCGTGCCGGGGGTCTGAGCGGGCCGTGGTCCCGGGGCGCACGGCCGCTCGGTGGTCCCGTACGGCCGCGTGTGCGTGGAGTGGTGCGTACCGTGACCGTTGTGGACCGCTCGGGTGCGAAACATGATCGACTCCGCCGGTTCACGGCGATGGTCTTGCCCCGCCGGACGGAGGGGCTTACGTTCTCCATCCATGCACCGATCTACGTGCGTAGAAAACACGTAGAGGCTCTCTGACGCCGCGTCGAAGGAGCAGCTCATGTCCCACGTCGTACGCGCCGCACTCGTCCAGGCGACCTGGACCGGCGACACCGAATCCATGATCGCCAAGCATGAGGCCCATGCCCGCGAGGCCGCCCGGCAGGGTGCGAAGATCATCGGGTTCCAGGAGGTGTTCAACGCCCCCTACTTCTGCCAGGTCCAGGAGCCCGAGCACTACCGCTGGGCCGAACCGGTCCCGGACGGGCCGACCGTCCGCCGGATGCAGGACCTCGCCCGCGAGACCGGCATGGTCGTCGTGGTCCCGGTCTTCGAGATCGAGCAGTCCGGCTTCTACTACAACACCGCCGCCGTGATCGACGCCGACGGCTCGTACCTCGGCAAGTACCGCAAGCACCACATCCCCCAGGTCAAGGGGTTCTGGGAGAAGTACTACTTCAAGCCCGGGAACGCCGGCTGGCCGGTCTTCGACACCGCCGTCGGCAAGGTCGGCGTCTACATCTGCTACGACCGGCACTTCCCCGAGGGGTGGCGCCAACTCGGACTCAACGGAGCCCAGTTGGTCTACAACCCGTCCGCCACCTCGCGTGGACTCTCGGGCCATCTCTGGCAGTTGGAACAGCCCGCGTCCGCCGTCGCCAACGAGTACTTCGTGGCCGCGATCAACCGGGTCGGCCAGGAGGAGTACGGCGACAACGACTTCTACGGCACCAGCTACTTCGTCGACCCGCGCGGCCAGTTCGTGGGGGAGGTCGCCAGCGACAAGGAGGAGGAACTCCTCGTCCGCGACCTGGACTTCGGCCTGATCGATGAGGTCCGCCAGCAGTGGGCCTTCTACCGGGACCGCAGGCCCGACGCCTACGACGGGCTGGTGGAGCCGTGAGCGGGCTGTACGAGCGCCACCTCACCGTCAGCCCCGAGTGGCTGGCGCTCTACTACCGCCACCCCATCGAACTCACCCACGGCGAGGGCCGGTACGTCTGGGACGCCGACGGCAACCGCTACCTCGACTTCTTCGGCGGCATCCTCACCACGATGACCGCCCACGCCCTGCCCGAGGTCACCAAGGCGATCGCCGAGCAGGCCGGCCGGATCATCCACTCCTCCACGCTCTACCTCAACCGCCCCATGGTGGAGCTGGCCGAGCGGATCGCCACCCTCTCCGGCATCCCCGACGCCCGGGTCTTCTTCACCACTTCGGGCACCGAGGCGAACGACACCGCGCTGCTGCTCGCCACCGCGTACCGCAGGTCCAACCAGATCCTCGCGATGCGCAACAGCTACCACGGCCGCTCCTTCTCGGCCGTCTCCATCACCGGCAACCACGCCTGGTCGCCCACGACCCTCTCTCCGCTGCAGACGCTGTACGTCCACGGGGGCGTCCGCACCCGGGGGCCGTACGCGGAGCTGAGCGACGCGCAGTTCATCCGGGCGTGCGTCGCCGATCTGGAGGACCTCCTCGGGCACACCCGGGAGGCCGCGGCACTCATCGCGGAACCCATCCAGGGCGTCGGCGGCTTCACCTCGCCGCCCGACGGGCTGTTCGCCGCGTTCCGCGAAGTCCTGGACCGCCACGGCATCCTGTGGATCTCCGACGAGGTGCAGACCGGCTGGGGACGTACCGGCGAACACTTCTGGGGCTGGCAGGCGCACGCCGAGCACGGGCCACCGGACATCCTCACCTTCGCCAAGGGCATCGGCAACGGCATGTCCATCGGCGGAGTCGTCGCCCGCGCGGAGGTGATGAACTGCCTGGACGCCAACTCCATCTCCACGTTCGGCGGTTCACCCGTCACCATGGCCGCCGGCCTCGCCAACCTCTCGTACCACCTGGAGCACGACCTCCAGGGCAACGCGCGACGCGTCGGCGGGCTCCTCATCGAACGGCTGCGGGGGATCGCCGCCGGATCCGCCGCCGTACGCGAAGTGCGCGGCCGGGGCCTGATGATCGGCATCGAACTGGTGAAGCCCGGCACGGACGAGGCGAACCCGGAGGCGGCCGCGGCCGTCCTGGAAGCGGCACGCGCGGGCGGACTGCTCATCGGCAAGGGCGGCGGCCACAACACCAGCGTGCTGCGGATCGCCCCGCCCCTCACCTTGACCGTCGCCGAGGCCGAGGAGGGTGCGTCGGTCCTCGCCGACGCACTGCGCGCCGCCGACTGACCGGGCCCGCAGGCGCTCCCCCGTACGTATACAACGCCGCGCGGGGCGACCCCACCCGACGCCCGACGGGCCGGTGGGGCGCCCCGCAGTGAGGAGGTATTCATGAGCCGCACCGTCATCCACGGTGGTCTGGTCATCACCGCGTCCGACGAGATCCACGCCGACGTCCTCGTCGAGGGCGGGCGCATCGCCGCACTCGCCGCCCACGGCACCGACGCCGCGGAGAGCTGGAGCGCCGGCCGGAGGATCGACGCCACCGGCAAGTACGTGATCCCGGGCGGCGTCGACGCGCACACCCACATGGAGATGCCGTTCGGCGGCACGTACGCCGCCGACACCTTCGAGACCGGCACCCGGGCCGCCGCCTGGGGCGGGACCACCACCATCGTGGACTTCGCGATCCAGAGCGTGGGCAGGTCCCTGCGCGAAGGCCTCGACTCCTGGTACGCCAAGGCCGACGGCAACTGCGCCATCGACTACGCCTTCCACATGATCCTCGCGGACGTGAACCCCTCCTCGCTCAAGGAGATGGACCGCCTCGTCGCCGAGGGCGTCACCTCCTTCAAGCTGTTCATGGCCTACCCGGGCGTCTTCTACTCCGACGACGGCCAGATCCTGCGGGCCATGCAGCAGGCCTCCGGCAACGGCGGGCTGATCATGATGCACGCCGAGAACGGCATCGCCATCGACGTCCTGGTCGAACAGGCGCTCGCCGAGGGACGCACCGACCCCCGCTACCACGGAGACGTCCGCAAGGTTGCCCTGGAGGCCGAGGCCACCCACCGCGCGATCCAGCTCGCCCGGGTCGCGGGATCGCCTCTCTACGTCGTCCACGTCTCCGCCGACGAGGCCGTCGCCGAGATCGCCGCCGCCCGCCACAAGGGCCTCCCGGTCTTCGGCGAGACCTGTCCGCAGTACCTGTTCCTCTCCACCGACAACCTCGCCGAGCCGGACTTCGAGGGCGCCAAATACGTCTGCTCCACCCCGCTGCGCCCCAAGGAGCACCAGGAGTCCCTGTGGCGGGGCCTGCGGAACAACGAGCTCCAGGTCGTCTCCACCGACCACTGCCCCTTCTGCTTCTCCGGCCAGAAGGAGATGGGCCGCGGCGACTTCTCCAAGATCCCCAACGGCATGCCGGGCGTCGAGCACCGCATGGACCTGCTGCACCAGGCCGTCGTGGACGGGCACATCACCCGCCGCCGCTGGATCGAGATCGCCTGCGCCTCCCCGGCCCGGATGTTCGGCCTCTACCCGAAGAAGGGCACCATCGCCCCGGGCGCCGACGCCGACATCGTTGTTTACGACCCGCACGCCGAGCAGATCCTCTCCGCCGAGACGCACCACATGAACGTCGACTACTCGGCGTACGAGGGCAAGCGGATCACCGGCCAGGTCGATACCGTCCTCTCCCGCGGTGAACTCGTCATCGAGGAAAGGAAGTTCACCGGCCGCGCCGGACACGGCATGTACACCCCGCGCGCCACCTCCCAGTACCTGGACTGACCACTTCCCCGTACCTGGACCGACCACCTGTCGGTACGCGGACCAGCCACCCCTCAGCATCAGCACCTGGACCAGGAGATCCCGCCATGGACTTCGGACTCGTCCTCCAGACCGACCCGCCCGCCTCCGCCGTCGTCGGCCTGATGCGCCGCGCCGAGCGCAACGGCTTCCGCTACGGCTGGACCTTCGACTCGGCGGTGCTCTGGCAGGAGCCGTTCGTCATCTACAGCCGCATCCTGGAGCACACGGAGAGGATGACCGTGGGCCCGATGGTCACCAACCCCGGCACCCGCACCTGGGAGGTGACCGCCTCCACCTTCGCCACCCTCAACGACATGTACGGCAACCGCACGGTGTGCGGGATCGGGCGCGGCGACTCCGCGATGCGGGTCGCGGGCCGCCGGCCCAACACGCTGGCCCGGCTGGGGGAGGCCATCGACGTCATCCGTGACCTCGCCGAGGGCCGGGAGGCAACCGTCGACGGCAACCCGATCCGCATCCCGTGGGTGAAGGACGGCAGGCTTCCCGTATGGATGGCGGCGTACGGACCGAAGGCGCTCGCTCTGGCCGGGCAGAAGGCTGACGGCTTCATCCTCCAACTTGCCGACCCGTTCCTCACGGAGTGGATGGTCAAGGCGGTCCGGCAGGCCGCCACGGACGCCGGCCGTGACCCCGACGCGCTCACGATCTGCGTCGCCGCCCCCGCGTACGTCACCGCCGACGACTCGCCCGAGGCCCTCGCGCACGCCCGGGACCAGTGCCGCTGGTTCGGCGGCATGGTCGGCAACCACGTTGCCGACCTGGTCGCCAAGTACGGGGAGCACTCGTCGATGGTCCCTGAGGAGCTGACCGCGTACATCAAGAACCGGCAGGGCTACGACTACTCCCACCACGGCCGCTCCGGAAACCCGGACACCGTCTTCGTCCCCGACGAGATCGTCGACCGCTTCTGTCTGCTGGGCCCGGCGGAGGCACACGTCGAAAAGCTCCGCCACCTGAAGGACCTCGGCGTCGACCAGTTCGCCGTCTACAACATGCACGACGCCAGGGAGGCCACGATCGATGCCTACGGCTCGGATATCATCCCGATGCTCAGCTGAGCGTCGCCGGAGATGAGTGTGTGTTCGCTTCGGGGTGGCCTTCAACTATAAATGGGGTAGTGGGCAATGAAGTTCCGGCGGGTGAAGCCGCAGGCGTCCGACTGGGTTATCAGGCACGTGGAGTCCGGGGAGAGTATCCCCGGACTGGTTTTCACGATCTTCGTTGCCGAGAGTGACGCGAGCGAAGACGTTCGATATTTTGACTTGCAGTGCGGATTGAGTGAACCGACTGCGCAGGACGTCGATCTGGAACTGGACAGTTACTGCATCGTGAACGATGCGGGAGGGGTTCAGTATGGAGGTCTCGACGAGGTCACCCTGCTTCCTGACGGATTGGTTCTGAGTTTTCAGGACGATGCTGTGGAGGAGCTGGAACTTTCCTCCAGGGTAGTCACATTGGGAATCGACCCGGCTATCGATTTCGATGAAGTTCGGGCAGGGCTGAGGAAAGTCCTCTCGTACGGGAATCCTCGTAAAGTGCCACAGATGAATCTGTAGGAAGCCGCCACCGACCGATTGACGCCCTGCCACCCACGGTTGCATCCCGCTCCGCCGCCCGCCCTGTTCCGCCCGCACCGCCCCGCACGGCACCGCTCCCGAGCGAAGGGCTCAGCCGCCATGACCGCCACCGTCCCACCCACCCCACCGCCCCCGCCCCCCGACGCGATACCCGGAGGGGTCGCCGCGTCCGGCCGTGTCGAACTCGCCCACGGGTACGTTCCCGACGACCCCCGCTTCGCCAACGACGACCTGCTGCCCGTCCCGGTGGAGCGGCGCACCTGGACGACGTACAACTTCGCGGCCCTGTGGATCGGGATGGCCCACAACATCCCGTCCTGGCTGCTCGCCTCCGGTCTGGTGGCGCTCGGCATGGACTGGAAACAGGCCGTGTTCACCATCGCGCTCGCCAATCTCATCGTGCTCGCCCCGATGCTGCTCACCGGGCACGCCGGACCCAAGTACGGCATCCCCTTCCCGGTCCTGGCCCGCGCCTCCTTCGGGCTGCGCGGTGCCAACCTTCCCGCCCTGATCCGGGCCGCCGTCGCCTGCGCCTGGTTCGGCATCCAGACCTGGATCGGCGGCGTCGGGATCTTCACCCTGCTCGGCAAGGTCTTCGGCGGCTGGGCGAACGCCGGGGAGATCGGCGGGCAGCCGTGGACGCTCTGGCTCTGCTTCACGCTCTTCTGGGCCCTCGAACTGGCCATCATCTACCGGGGGATGGACGCCCTGCGCCGGTTCGAGAACTGGGCGGCGCCCTTCGTCCTGGTCGGGGCCGTGGCGCTGCTCGTCTGGGTCGCGGTCAAGGCGGGCGGCTTCGGCCCGCTGCTGGACCAGCCGTCCGTGCTCGGCTGGGGCGCCGACTTCTGGCCGGTCTTCTTCCCGTCCCTGATGGGAATGATCGCCTTCTGGGCGACGCTCTCCCTCAACATCCCCGACTTCACCCGCTTCGGTGCGGGCCAACGCGCCCAGATCTGGGGCCAGTCGCTCGGGCTGCCGACCACGATGACGTTCTTCGCCCTGCTGTCGGTCTTCGTCACCTCCGGCTCGCAGGCGGTGTACGGGGTGGCCATCTGGGACCCGGTCCAGCTCGTCGCCCGTACCGACAACGTCTTCGGGCTCCTCTTCGGCCTGGTCACCGTGCTGATCGCCACGATCTCCGTGAACATCGCGGCGAACGTCGTCTCACCGGCGTACGACCTGGCGAACCTGGCGCCGAAGTTCATCAGCTTCAAGGGCGGGGCGCTGATCACGGGTGTGGTCGGAGTCGTCATCATGCCGTGGAAGCTGACCGAGACACCCGAGCTGTACATCTTCACCTGGCTGGGGCTAGTCGGCGGGCTGCTCGGTACGGTGGCGGGCATCCTGATCGCCGACTACTGGATCGTCCGCCGCACGGTCCTGGACCTCGCCGACCTCTACCGGCCCGGCGGCCGCTACTGGTACCGGGGCGGCTGGAACTGGCGGGCGGTGGCGGCCTTCGCGGTGGGCGGCGTCCTGGCGGTGGGAGGCTCCCACTCGGCTCCCGGCAAGGGGCCTTTCCCGGCCGACGGGCTGATCCCGTTCCTCAAGCCGCTCGCCGACTACGGCTGGGCGGTCGGGCTCGCCTCCTCGCTGCTGCTGTACGTGGCGCTGACCGGCCGGGAGCGTCGAGCGGGGGAGTGACGCGACGTCAGGCCGGGTCGTTGGACAGCCCCTTGGGTGCACCACCGGCCCGGCCTGCGGCTCGTCCCGCTAGCCGGCGAGGGCGAAGGACTGTGCCGTGGAGCCGTCGCACGTGCGCTGCACGAGCGCGGTGGACTGCTCACCGCCGCCCGCGGGCAGGCTCAGGCACTTCCCGCTGTGCCGGGCCGTGAAGTGGTAGCGCCCCGACGCCTCGCGGACCGGCTTCCACTGCTGGTTGGTGCCCCCGGAGTACGTCCAGAGCTGGAGCGGGGCGTTGTCCGCCGTCGAGACCCCCGTCACGTCCACCGCCTTCGCCGGATCGTTGCGGGCGGCGACGCGGGTGAAGCCGCCGTCCGTCGGCTGGAACTGGAACTGCTGGGCCGTGGTGCCGTTGCACGCGTACTGCTGGACAACCGTCCCGTTTGCCGTGGCGGCCGCCCGGGTGTCGGCGCAGCGGCCGTTGGCGGCGCTCGTCAGGCTGTACCAGGCGGTCGGCGAGATCGGGTCGTCGGGGCCGGGGGTGCCGGTCGAGCCGGTGCCGAGCCAGGTGAGGCCGTCGAGCAGGAAGGTGTTCTGGGTGGCGGAGGCGAAGGTGGACGACAGCGGGGTGTTCGTGGCGTAGTTCATCGCGTTGTGGCCGAAGTTGGCGTACAGCATGCGGTAGTTCTTGTTCGTCCACACGATGGGGTAATCACCGCTGTACCAGCTCTGGTTGGGGTCGGTGCCCAGCGGGAAGCTCACCGGGTCCACCGAGGCCAGCACTTCGATGTCCGGGTTGGTCCGCAGGTTGCGGCTCCAGCTGTACCACTCGCTCACCGACGAGGTGAACGTCCCCGGAAGGCGGCCCGTCGACGGGTGGGTGCGGTGGTCCGTGTGCAGGGTGGCGGTGGTGGGGCCCCAGGTGTTGGTGGCGAAGTTCCCACTGCCCAGGAACTGGTTGTAGTACCAGGGCCAGTTCTGGGCGCTGGTCGTGAACGCGGCCACATGGAAGCCCATCCAGGCCCCGCCGCCCCGCATGTACGCCTCGAAGCCCGCGCGTTGTGCGGCTGCCTGCGGGGCGTCGTCCAGGAAGAGGACCACCTGGTACTGGGTCAGGGCCGTGCTGTCGGCCAGCAGATTCCAGTTGGTCGTCGAGGTGTACGTGAAGCCGTGCTCGGCGCCCGCCCTCGGGAACCACTCGTTGGCTTCCTTCACGAAGCTGATGTGGGCCGCGTCCCAGGTGCCGTTGTAGAACGCGATGACCTTGAACGGCGCCGCCGCGGAAGGCGCTTGCGGTGCCGCTCCGGCCGGTGAGGCGAGCAGGGTGAGGAGCAGGGCCAGCAGCGCGAGCAGGGACAGGCCGGCACGCGGGCGGCCGTGGGGGGCCTTGGGCATGGGTGTGATCCTTTGTTCGTCCATGTGGCGAACGTTCTTCCATGTGATTAAGAAGTGAACGGAACAGGGTGTCAAGACCTTGGTCCGGACCAGTTGCCGCGCGCCGGTGACTTGCCGGAAAGGGTCTGGGTCAAGGGAGTTGGTGCCCTTGATCCACGGCGGGGCCGAATTCACCTTCCGTACGCGCAGTCTTGACGTGTCCACGGAACCGGCCTAACTTCACGGCCTGAAGTAAGCCCCACCCCCCGCCGCAGGAGACACATATGCGAATGCCCGGCCCCATCACGCCCCGCGGCCCGCGCCGCGGCGGACACAGACCCCGGCGCCTCGGAACCCCGCTGCTGGCCCTCGGCGGACTGGTGGCCTCCCTGCTCACCGCCGTCGCCGCGGCCCCCACCGCACAGGCGGCGGAACTGCCCAGCGGCTGGGTGACGGTGACGGCCGGTCATAGCTCCAAGTGCGTGGACGCGGCGGCCGCGGGCACCGCCGACGGCACAGCGGTGCAGCAGTACACGTGCAACGGCAGCACCGCCCAGCAGTGGCAGTTCCGCTCCGTCGGCGACGGGTACGTCCGGGTCGACAACCGCAACGACGCGGCGAAGAGCTGGGACGTGACGAATGTGTCCACCGCGGACGCCGCGCCCGTACAGCTCTGGTCGTACTCCGGCGGTGCCAACCAGCAGTGGCTGCCCGTCGAGGAGCCCGGTGGGGCCTTCCACTTCGTGAACCGCAACAGCGGCAAGTGCCTCGACATCCCGGCCGCTTCCACCGCCGACAGCGCCCGCGTCCAGCAGTACACCTGCAACGGATCGGCCGCGCAGTCCTTCCGGGTGGGCGCCACCGACGTACCGAACCCGCCCGGCACCCCCGACCTCGGCCCCAACGTCTCCGTCTTCGACCCCTCCACGCCGAGGGCGACCATCCAGAACAAGCTCAACCAGGTCTTCGCCCAGCAGGAGACCAACCAGTTCGGCTCCCAGCGCCAGGCCCTGCTCTTCAAGCCCGGCCGCTACGACGTCGACGCCAACGTCGGCTTCTACACCCAGGTCGCCGGGCTCGGCCTGTCGCCCGACGACGTCACCATCAACGGCGGCGTCCACGTGGAGGCCGACTGGTTCCAGGGCAACGCCACCCACAACTTCTGGCGCTCCGCCGAGAACCTCTCGGTCAACCCGCCCTCCGGCACCGACCGTTGGGCCGTTTCGCAGGCCGCCCCGTACCGCCGTATGCACGTCCGCGGCAACCTCCAGCTCGACGACGGAGGCTGGTCCAGCGGTGGCTTCATGGCCGACTCGAAGGTCGACGGGCAGGTCCGCTCCGGCACCCAGCAGCAGTGGCTCTCCCGCAACAGCCAGTGGAACAGCTGGACCGGATCCAACTGGAACATGGTCTTCGTCGGCGACGTCAACGCCCCCGCCAACAGCTTCCCCAACCCGCCCTACACCACGGTCGCCCAGACACCCGTGAGCCGTGAGAAGCCCTTCCTGTACGTGGACGGGGCCGGCGCCTACCAGGTCTTCGTACCGGCCCTGCGGACCAACACCCGGGGCACCAGCTGGGGTTCGGGAACACCCGCCGGGCAGTCGCTGCCCATCAGTCAGTTCTTCATCGTGAAGCCCGGCGCCACCGCGTCCCAGATCAACGCGGCGCTCGCGGAGGGTAAGAACCTGCTCTTCACCCCGGGGGTCTACCGCCTCAACCAGACCATCAACGTCACCCGCGCCGACACCGTCGTCCTGGGCCTGGGGCTCGCTACCGTCATCCCCGAGAACGGCATCACCGCGATCGATGTCGCCGACGTCGACGGCGTCAAGATCGCCGGGATCCTGATCGACGCGGGCACCGTCAACTCCCCGACCCTGATGCAGGTCGGGCAGGCCGGGGCCACCGCCCGGCACACCGCCAATCCGACCTCGCTGCACGACGTCTTCTTCCGCATCGGCGGCGCGGCCGTCGGCAAGGCCACCCAGAGCCTGGTCGTCAACAGCTCCGACGTCATCGGCGACCACCTGTGGCTCTGGCGCGGCGACCACGGCAGCGGCATCGGCTGGAACACCAACACCGCTGCCACGGGCCTGATCGTCAACGGCACCGACGTGACGATGTACGGGCTCTTCGTCGAGCACTACCAGCAGCACCAGGTCATCTGGAACGGCAACGGCGGGCGCACGTACTTCTTCCAGAACGAGATGCCCTACGACCCGCCCAACCAGGCGGCATGGATGAACGGTTCGACCCGCGGCTACGACGCCTACAAGGTCTCTCCGTCGGTCACCCGCCACGAGGCGTGGGGCCTGGGCAGCTACTGCTTCTTCAACGCCAACCCGTCCGTGGTCGCCGAGCGCGCCTTCGAGGCGCCGAACACACCGGGCGTGCGCTTCCACAACATGGTGACCGTCTCGCTCGGCGGAACGGGGACGATCAACCGCGTCATCAACAACTCGGGAGGACCGTCAAACTCCAGCACCAACGTGGCCAATCTGGTGGCCTACCCCTAGGTTCCCCCACCCTGCTGGGCCGCGCCCACACCGGTGCTCAGACCGGTTTGACGCTGCGGCCCAGCAGTGCCGTCACATCCACCGTCTCGTCCGCCGACGGAGTCCGCGCGGGCACCGGCCGGTCGAAGCCGGAGAAGTCCACGGTCCCCTCCTCGCCCGCCCCCTGCACGGCGATCCGCACGGGGTATGGCTCGCCCTCGGTGGCCACGTACACCGTCAGCCGCTCGTCGCCCTGCGTCCGGGTCACCGGAATGACGGGCGCGCCGTTCACCTCGGTCTCCCGGCCCTTCGTCAGCCTCCCCCGATCGGCGGCGTCGGCGTTGTCCGTGATCAGCTCGCGGAAGGTGTCGAGGTCGCAGACCTCGGTCACCGTCAGCAGCCGCGGGTCGTCGGCCTCCGCCTTCATGTAGCGGCCGTCGAGGATCGCGTCGAACGTGGAGCCGCCGACCGGGACATGGGTCTCCCAGAACGCCTTGTCCGGCTTCAGCCAGACATCGCCGGCGCGCTTCACGATCTCCACGGAGCCGTCCTCGCCCATGTCGACGCCGCCCGCGCAGTTGCCCTCCCGGTCGAGCGTCAGGTCGACGCTCATCGGGTCGCCGCTTCCGTCGAGGCTGCCGCGCGCGCTCAGGTGCAGGGAGGAGACCCCGAGCAGGGCGTCACGCGAGCGGTCCGCGATCTGCTCGGCGCCGAGCGAGGCGATGTCGTCGTCAGCCTGCGCGACCGCGCCACCCGTCACGGTGAGGGCGACAGCCGCCGTACCCGCCGCCGCCCGTGCGGCCCAACGGTGTCCGCTCACGTCGCCTCCTCGAAAAGGCCCCGGTCAGGGGCGTGCGAACCAGGGTGACCGGCACCTTCGAGCGTACGCCGGGAGAGGGGGCACCGCCCGGTGCGTGTACGGAGCGTGAGGGATGGGGGTGTTTTCTGATACGGAGCGTGGGCAGGGGTGCGGTGATCCCGCCCGGGATCACGTACGCGCACACCACGGAATGCGCGTACGCACGTACACCGCGAAGGAGAACCATGAACCTGTTCACGGGGACGAGGAGCACGGGCGGCACGGCCACGGCGAGGCGGTCCACGGCCGCGGGGAAGCGGTCCCGGTCCGTCCTGCGGGCGCTCGCCGTCGTGTCGACGGCCGTCGCGCTGGCTATCCCGGTCACCTCGGCGACCGCGAAGCCGGCCGCCGCCCCGACCGCCATTCCGCCCGGCCTCTCCTGCGACACCGGCAAGCACGCCATCGACGAGTACACGGGCTTCGCCCTCTGTCGCAACAACGGGAGCCAGACACAGACCTTCTGGGTCCACCTGGTCTGCGGCTGGGCCCCTGACATCGACGGCAACCACGTCACCCTGAGGCCCGGCGAGTCGGGCCAGTCCACCGCCCACTGCGGGAAGCTCGGTACCGGCATCGGTGAGATCCGCGTCCGCCCGTGACGCCGGGGCCGTAGGCCCGTAACGCCGTTACGGCCGGATCGCCGTATCGGCCGTCACGGCCGTGACGCCGAGGCGGCCCGGAACGCCTCGGCAGCCGGAACGGCCGGAGTGGCCCCACCGGTTGAGCGCGCCGCCTCCTCTCGTTACCCTCCAGTAAGTACGCGTGGGCTGCGGCCGGGACGACCGGCCGGCCCCGCGGCCACGAGGGAGGCGGCACGCCCATGTCCTCAGCGGAGCCCACCGAGCAGACCGGCCCGGCCCTGCGGCCGCACGCGGACCGGGACCGGGCGCCCGCCCCGGCGCCGATGCCCGGACTCGCGGAGAGCGCACGCCTGCTCGCCGACTCCACCACCACCTCCACCGCACTCGTCGCCGACGCCCTCGCCCGGATCGAGGCCGCGCAGCCCTCCCTCAACGCCTTCCGCCACCTGCGGGCCGAAGCCGCCCTCGCGGAAGCCGCCGAGGCCGACCGCAGGCTCGCGGCGGGGGAGCGGCTGCCGCTGCTCGGTGTGCCGGTCGCCGTCAAGGACGACACCGATGTGGCGGGCCTGCCCACCCACTTCGGCTGCGACGGCGAACGGCCCCCGGCCACCGCCGACAGCGAGGCGGTCCGCCGGCTGCGCGCCGCCGGAGCCGTCATCGTCGGCAAGACCAACTCCTGCGAACTGGGCCAGTGGCCGTTCACCGAGGGCCCCGCCTTCGGCGCCACCCGCAACCCCTGGAACACCGCGCACACCCCCGGCGGCTCCTCCGGCGGTTCGGCGGCGGCCGTCGCCGCGGGCCTGGTCCCCGCCGCCCTCGGCTCGGACGGCGCCGGGTCCGTCCGCATCCCCGCCGCCTGGACCCACCTCGTCGGCATCAAGCCCCAGCGCGGCCGCGTCTCGGTCCACCCGCACCACGACGCCTTCCAGGGCCTCACCGTCAACGGCCCCCTCGCCCGTACGGTCGCCGACGCCGCGCTCCTGCTGGACGCGGCCGCGGGTGCGCACCCCGAGGACTTCCACCGCCCGCCCGCCGTCCGCGCGTCCGACGCCGCCCGCCGGGACCCGGGCCGCCTCCGGATCGCCCTCGCCTGGCGGCCCCCGCTCACCCTCACCGGCGCCGGCCCCGACCCCGAGGTGCGCCGGGCCGTCGCCGCGCTCGCCGAGACCCTGGCCCGGCTCGGCCACCACGTCGAGGAGGCCCGCCCCAGGTACGGGCTGATCGGCCTGGCCTTCGTCCCCCGCGCGACCGCCGGCATCGCCGAATTCGCCGCCCGCCACCCCGAACCGGCCCTCCTCGACCCCCGCACCCGCAGCGCCCTGCGGACCGGGACGCGGCTCGGCGGCCGGGTGGTGCGGGCCGCCCGCGCCCGCGAGGTGCGCCAGCACCGCCGGATCGGGGCACTCTTCGACGCCTCCGGGTACGACGTGCTCCTCACCCCGACGACCGCCGCACCCCCGCCCCGTATCGGCACCTTCGACCAGCTCGGCGCCTGGCGCACCGACGTCACGATGGCGGCCGCCTGCCCCTACGCCTGGCCGTGGAACGTCCTCGGCTGGCCCGGCGTGAACGTCCCGGCCGGCTTCACCCGCTCCGGCCTCCCCGTCGGCGCCCAGCTGCTCGGCCCCTCCCGCAGCGAGGAGCGGCTGATCGCCCTGGCCGCCCAGCTGGAGGACGACCTCCGCTGGTACGGACACCGCCCGCCTCCCCCGTAACCCGGAGTGGTCGCAGGGTCACCGGACCCCGTACGGACCGTGAAGCCGTACGGGGGCCTTGTGGAGCCACGGGCGGCGACGAGATATCTTGATGTCAAGCAATGTTGCAGACGTGGAGCGGAGCACCCGGTGACTGACTCGACCATCATCTATACGCACACCGACGAGGCCCCTGCCCTGGCGACCTATTCGCTCCTGCCCGTCGTCGAGGCCTACGCCTCGACCGCAGGAGTCACGGTGGAGCGCCGTGACATCTCCCTCGCGGGGCGGATCATCGCCAGCTTCCCGGAGCACCTCAAGGCCGAGCAGCGTATCGATGACGCACTCGCCGAGCTCGGCGCGCTGGCCAGGACCCCCGGCGCGAACATCATCAAGCTGCCCAACGTCTCGGCGTCGATCCCGCAGCTCAAGGCCGCGATCGCCGAGCTCCAGGAGCAGGGCTACGCGCTTCCGGACTACCCGGACGACCCGCAGACCGATGAGGCCGAGGACATCCGCGCCCGGTACGACAAGATCAAGGGCAGCGCCGTGAACCCGGTGCTGCGCGAGGGCAACTCCGACCGCCGCGCCCCCGCCTCCGTCAAGAACTACGCCAAGGCCCACCCGCACCGCATGGGCGCCTGGACGGCCGAGTCGAAGACGAACGTCGCCACCATGGGCGTCGACGACTTCCGCTCCACCGAGAAGTCCGCGGTCATCGCCGAGGACGGCTCGCTCCGTATCGAGCTGCACGGCGACGACGGCACCACCACCGTGCTGCGCGAGTCCGTACCCGTCCTGAAGGGCGAGGTCGTGGACGCGGCCGTCATGCGCGTCGCCGCGCTGCGCGAGTTCTTCACCGCGCAGGTCGCCCGTGCCAAGGCCGAGGGCGTGCTGTTCTCCGTGCACCTCAAGGCCACCATGATGAAGGTCTCCGACCCGATCATCTTCGGCCACGCGGTCCGCGCCTTCTTCCCGAACACCTTCGCCAAGTACGGCGACCAGCTCGTCGCCGCCGGTCTCACCCCGAACGACGGCCTGGGCGGCATCCTCAAGGGCCTGAACTCGCTGCCCGAGGCGGGCGCCGAGATCCAGGCGTCCTTCGAGGCCGAGCTCGCCGAGGGCCCGGCCCTCGCGATGGTCGACTCCGACAAGGGCATCACCAACCTGCACGTCCCCAGCGACGTCATCGTCGACGCCTCCATGCCGGCCATGATCCGCACCTCCGGCCACATGTGGGGCCCGGACGGCAACGAGGCCGACACCATCGCCGTCCTCCCGGACAGCAGCTACGCCGGTGTCTACCAGGTCGTCATCGACGACTGCCGCGCCAACGGCGCCTTCGACCCGTCGACCATGGGCTCGGTGCCCAACGTCGGTCTGATGGCGCAGAAGGCCGAGGAGTACGGCAGCCACGACAAGACCTTCGAGATCCCCGCCACCGGCACCGTGCGCGTCGTCGACACGGACGGCACCGTCGTGCTGGAGCAGGCCGTCGGCGCCGGTGACATCTTCCGGATGTGCCAGACCAAGGACGCGCCGATCCAGGACTGGGTCAAGCTCGCCGTCACCCGCGCCCGCGCCACCGGCAACCCGGCCGTGTTCTGGCTGGACGAGGGCCGCGCCCACGACGCCAACCTGATCGCCAAGGTCACCACGTACCTCGCCGACCACGACACGGACGGCCTGGACATCTCCATCCGGACCCCGGAGGAGGCCACCGCCTTCTCCCTGGAGCGCATCCGCCGCGGCGAGGACACCATCTCCGTCACCGGCAACGTGCTGCGTGACTACCTCACCGACCTCTTCCCGATCCTGGAGCTCGGCACCAGCGCGAAGATGCTCTCCGTCGTCCCGCTGATGAACGGCGGCGGCCTCTTCGAGACCGGCGCGGGCGGCTCGGCCCCCAAGCACGTCCAGCAGCTCGTCAAGGAGAACTACCTGCGCTGGGACAGCCTGGGCGAGTTCCTGGCTCTCGCGGTCAGCTTCGAGCACCTGGCCACCACCACGGACAACGCGCGGGCCCAGGTCCTCGCCGACACCCTGGACCGGGCGACCGGCACGTTCCTCAACGAGGACAAGTCCCCGAGCCGCCGCCTCGGTGGCATCGACAACCGCGGCAGCCACTTCTACCTGGCCCTCTACTGGGCCCAGGAGCTGGCGCAGCAGACCGACGACGCCAAGCTCGCCGAGGCGTTCGCGGCGCTCGCCAAGACGCTGGCCGAGCAGGAGGAGACCATCGTCGCCGAGCTGATCGCGGTGCAGGGCTCCCCGGCCGAGATCGGCGGCTACTACCAGCCCGACCCGGCCAAGGCCGAGGCGATCATGCGCCCGTCCGCCACGTTCAACAAGGCGATCGCGAGCCTCGCCTGACCTGATGTCGGGCGAACCCGTCCGCCCACCGTTCCGCCCCGACCGGCCCTGTGCCCGCCGGGGCGGTTCGCGTCTCCGGGTGTCCCGCGCGCCTCTCCGGCCCCTGTAACCCACGTACGCCTCCGGTGCACAGCGAACCCATCAGTTTCACGTGATCGGGCGAACGACCAATCCGCCTGGCCCACGGCTCCGAATGACGACCGTGAGGATCACCCGGACAGCCCTGACCCGCGGAACGCTCGCAGCCCTGAGCGGGCTGCTGGCGGGATTCGCCGCACTGACCGTCGCCGAACTCGTGTCGGCGGCCGTCAGGCCCGAAGCGAGTCCCGTGACAGCGGTCGGCGGGGCGGCCATCGACCGGACGCCTGCCGCGGTCAAGGACTTCGCGATCCGGAACTTCGGCGAGAACGACAAACTCGTCCTGCAGCTCGGCATCGTCGTGACGCTCGCCCTCTTCGCCCTCGCCGTCGGCGTACTGGCGCTGCGTTACCGGCGTACCGGTTCCGCCGCCGTCCTGGCCTTCGGTGTGGTCGGCGCCGCCTCCGCCGTCAGCCGCCCGGACTCCACCGGCGTGGCCGACGGACTTCCGTCGCTGGTGGGAGCGGTGGCCGGGGCGATCCTGCTGTACGTCCTCATCGGCAGGCTCGCCCGGCCGCGCCGCATCCCGGGGGAGGAGCAGGAGGAGAACGAGGGCGGCTGGGACCGCCGGGGCTTCCTGATCGCCGCCACCGCCGCGGCCGCCGCCTCCACCGTCGCGGGAGCGGTCGGCCGGACACTCAACGGCCGCAGCGCTCAGGACGCCGTCGCCTCCCGTGAGGGCGCCCGGCTGCCCGCCCCGGCCTCGCCCGCCGAGCCGATCCCGGCCGGAGCGCAGCTGCGGGTGCCCGGCCTCCCCCCGTTCACCACCCCCAACAACAAGTTCTACCGGGTGGACACGGCCCTGGTGGTCCCCAAGGTCGACGCGAACACCTGGCGGCTGCGCATCCACGGCAAGGGCGTACGGCGAGACCTGGAGCTCACCTACCAGGACCTGCTGGACCGGCCCCTGATCGAGCGCGAGATCACCCTGTGCTGCGTCTCCAACGAGGTCGGCGGCCCCTACATCGGCCACGCCAGGTGGATCGGCGTACGCCTGTCCGACCTGCTCAAGGAGGCGGGCGTCAAGCCGCCGTCCCGGGGCGGCAAGGCCGACCAGATCATCGCCCGCTCGGTGGACGGCATGACGCTCGGCACCCCCGTCGAGGACGTCATGGACGGCCGCGACGCGATGCTCGCCGTGGGCATGAACGGCGAACCGCTGCCCTTCGTCCACGGGTTCCCCGTCCGTATGCTCGTCCCCGGCCTGTACGGGTACGTCTCGGCCTGCAAGTGGATCGAGGACATCGAGCTCACCACCTTCGACGACTACGACGCGTACTGGGTGAAGCGCAAGTGGGCCCGCAAGGCCCCGATCAAGACCCAGTCCCGGATCGACACCCCCAAGCCCTTCGGCCGCCCCGAGGCCGGCACGGTCATGGTCGCCGGAGTGGCCTGGGCCCAGCACCGGGGCATCGAGAAGGTCGAGATCCGCGTCGACGACGGCCCGTGGCGCCCGGCCCAACTGGCCGAGCAGGACACCGTCGACACCTGGCGCCAGTGGTCCTACCCCTGGAAGGCCACCCCCGGCGGCCACACCCTCACCGTCCGCGCCACCGACGGCACGGGCGAGGTCCAGACCGAGAAGCGGACCAAGACCGTCCCGGACGGTGCCAGTGGCTGGCACTCCGTCGTGGTCTCCGTCGACTGACCCCAACAGACCTCCCTTCAGCAGTACTTCATCCCGTTTCCCCTTAAGAATGATTCAGGAGAATTCCATGAACGCCCTTCGCCACCGCCGTGCAGCCGTCGCCGTCGTCGCCGCCGTCCTGCTGCCCCTGTCGCTGACCGCCTGCGCCGAGGACAGCTCGGACAAGGCGTCCGACAGCTCGTCCGCCGCGGGGTCGACCCCCGAGGAGTCGAAGCCGGCCGCCGGTGACGACACGTCGACCGACAAGCCGTTCGGCCCGGCCTGTGCCGGCGTCCCGACGGAGGGCGCGGGCAGCTTCGACGGCATGGCGAAGGACCCGGTCGCCACCGCCGCCTCCAACAACCCCGCGCTCTCCACGCTCGTCACCGCCGTGCAGAAGGCCGGCCTCGTCGACACCCTCAACAACGCCGAGAACATCACGGTGTTCGCGCCCACCAACGACGCCTTCGCCAAGATCCCGAAGGCCGACCTGGACGCGGTTCTCAACGACAAGGCCATGCTCACCAAGATCCTCACCTACCACGTCGTGGGCGAGAAGCTCACCCCGCAGCAGCTGGAGAGCGGCACGTTCGACACGCTGCAGAAGAGCACTCTGACCACGGCCGGCTCCGGCGAGTCGTACAAGGTCAACGACAGCGCCAACGTGGTCTGCGGCAACGTTCCGACCGCCAACGCCACCGTCTACATCATCGACACGGTGCTGATGCCGAAGTAGTCGGGCGGCAGTCTCCTGCCGTGACAGACCGCCCCGCTGCGGGAGGGCCCCTATCAACCCCCAGGGCCCTCCCGCGGCGGGGCTTTCGCCGTCACGGGCCGAAGACCCTCCCCAGCGCCTCCTTCAACTCCCCGACCGTCGGCGGGCGTAGGCAGGCGCTGAGGTAGCCGTCCGGGCGCACCACGAACGCGGCACCCTCCTCGATGCCGTACCGCCGTGCGAACTCGCCCTGGCTGTCGTGGTGATGGGGGACCCCGGGGGTCACCTCGCAGGGGGCGTCGGCGGGCAGGATCCGGCACGTCTCCATGCGCCCCTGGGACAACTCCTGTGCAGCAGCCGCGAGATCGGCGGGTGTGTCACCGGCCGGGTGGTTCCCGTACACCAGCAGGACGTGGGCGCGCCCGCGCAGCAGGTCGAAGAGACGCACCGGGTAGGCGGCGATGTCCCCGGTGAGGCCGCCGCAGTCCGGGGCCCGGTCGCCGGGCCGGAGCGTCGCCCCGTCCGGCCGGGGCAGCGGCGTCACGAGCGGGCTCTCCCGGTAGCCGATCAGCAGCTGGGCCTCGCGGAGCATCAGCGTCTCAGGGTCCGTCGGGTCGGCCTGGACGCCCTCGGCGGCATGGCGGACGGTCCGGCCCACCACCTCCTCGCCCACCGGGTGCCGCTCCGCGTCGTAACTCGCCACCAGGCCCGGGTGGGCGGCGCCCCCGACGGCCAGGGCGAGCTTCCACGCCAGATTGCAGGCGTCCTGGACACCCGTGTTCATGCCCTGGGCGCCGGTCGGCGGATGGATGTGCGCCGCGTCCCCGGCGACGAACACCCGGCCCTCCCCGTACCGGTCCACCAGCCGGTGGCTGATCCGGAACACCGAGGACCAGCGCAGCGTGGACGCGGTGACCGGCTCCGGCGCCAGCCGGTCCAGGACCTTCTGGATGTCGGCGAGCGCGGGAGCCGTGCCGCCCTCCAACCCGTGGGCCACCCCGTCGCCGTCCGCCGTTCCGGAGGCCTGCCGGGCGGCGGACAGCTCGGGCGGCACCAGCATCGACATCCGGTAGCGGCCGTTCCCCGGCAGCGGGATGCAGACCAGCAGGTCGTCGATGGCACCGTCCTCGCCGCGGTGCATGGACCGCACCCCGTACCCGGGCGGCAGTCCCCAGCCCACCTCCACATCGGCGAGCATGTACTCCTCCGGGAACGCGCCGCCCTCGAAGGTGAGCCCGAGCCCCTTGCGGACCACGCTGTGGGCCCCGTCGCACCCCACCAGGAACCGGGACCGGACCTCCTCCTCGGCCCCGGAAGCGGTGGTGAGCCTGCTGGTCACCCCGGCGGGGTCCTGGGCGAACGCCACCAGCTCGGTCGAGCGCTCGATCCCGGTACCGAACCGCCCGAGGAACTCCTCCAGGACGCGTTCGGTCTCGTACTGCGGCAGCGCGGCGAAGCCGTACGGCACCTCGGGCGGGAGGACGAGCTCGATCCGGCCCTGCTCGGCCCCGTTCACGTACGTCAGCTGCCCGCGCATCGCGACCGCCGCGTCCAGCACCTCCCGCACCAGGCCCATCCGGTCGAAGAGCTCCAGGGTGCGCGGCTGGATCCCCACCGCCTTGGCGTACGGCAGCCGGGCCGGGAGGCGGTCCACGATCCGGCAGGAGACCCCCGACCGCCGCAGCTCGGCGGCGAGCGTCAGCCCGACCGGGCCGGCGCCCGCGACGAGTACATCGGTCACTTCGTTGCGTGCCACCGGGGCCTCCCGCCGTGGCCCCCCTGCTTACGGTCCCCTCCATCGTCCTGCCATCGGCGGTCTCCGGCACCCGGGGACCCTCACGCCCCAGCGGGCGCGGGCGGTGGGGTCATCGCCCACCGGATGGTCCTGGTCAGGGCCTTCCCGGCGGGCCGTACGCAGACCTCCTCGACCCCCGGCACCCGGGGAAGCCGCAGCGGCTCCCGGGCCCACGGCGGCAGGGCGGCCACCGCGTTGGCGGCGAGTACGGCGTACGGGGGACGGGCCGGCCAGGGCAGCGGCGGGTGCAGCAGAATGAAGCGGGCCGCGTCCAGGGCCTCCTGGGTGGCGCGCAGCTCCGGGCGGTAGGCGGCGATGCGCGTCGCCAGCTCCGCGCGGTCGTGCGGCGGGTCGGGGATGCCGAGGGCACGGGCCACCGTCGCCATGTCGTGGATGTATCCGTCGCACCCGGCGCCGTCCAGCGGCCGCGCCCCGTACCGCTGGTGGGCGCGGAGGAAGCTGTCCACCTCGGCGATGTGCACCCAGCACAGCAGGTGCGGGTCGGCCGCGTGGTACGGCTCACCGGACGGCGCGATTCCGCGCACCCCCTCGTGCACGGCCCGTACGCGGTCGACCGCCTCCTGGGCGTGCTCGGTCGTACCGAACGTGGTCACCGCCAGGAACGTGCTGGTCCGCTGGAGCCGCCCCCACGGATCGCCCTTGAACCCCGAGTGGCCGGCGACGGCGGCCATCGCGAGGGGGTGCAGCGACTGGAGGAGCAGGGCGCGCAGCCCGCCGATGAACATGGACGCGTCCCCGTGCACCCGGCGCACCGGCCGGTCCGGGCCGAACCAGCGGGGGCCGGGGGTGCCGTGGATCCGGGCCCGGTTCTCCGGCCCGGAGGGACCCGCGACCCGGGAGAACAGGGACCGGCCCAGCCGTTCCCGTGCACCGGATCCTGGCTGCTCTCTGTCCATGCCTCCCAGTATGCGGGCCCGTGGAGAAGTCCCTACGGCACCCGGGCCGTCCACTCCGGCGTGGCGAACTTCGTCCGTACGAGCTCCTCGGCGCGCGCCAGCTCGGCGTCGGTGACGCTGCCCGCGGTGAGGCCGTGGCGCTTGCGGAACGACTCGATCATGCGCTCGATCACGGCCTGGCGCGGCAGACCGGTCTGCCGGCGCAACGGGTCGACACGCTTCTTCGCCGACCGGGTGCCCTTGTCGGACATCTTCTCCTTGCCGATCCGCAGCACCTCCAGCATCTTGTCGGCATCGATGTCGTACGCCATGGTCACGTGGTGCAGCACGGCCCCGGGACCGCCGTCCGGCCCCACCACCCGCTTCTGCGCCGCCCCCGCGATCTTGCCGACCTCGGTGGCGATGTCGTTGAGCGGCTGGTACCAGGCCTTGATGCCCATGTCCGCGAGGGCTTCGAGGACCCAGTCGTCCAGATAGGCGTAACTGTCGGCGAAGGAGAGGCCCGAGACGAGGGACTGCGGGACGGCCAGCGAGTAGGTGATGGTGGAGCTCGGCTCGGCGAACATCGCGCCGCCGCCGGAGATCCGGCGTACGACGCTCACCCCGTGCCGCTCCACGCCCGCCGGATCGACCTCGTTGCGCAGCGACTGGAAGCTGCCGATGATCACTGCGGGGGAGTCCCACTCCCAGACCCGCAGCGTCGGCGGACGCAGCCCCGCCGCCACCTCGGCGGTGATGACCTCGTCCAGCGCCATGTGCAGCGCGGGCGACTGCGGGGCCTCGTGGATCAGCTGCCAGTCGTAGTCGCTCCACTCCGTGGCCTGCGCCAGCGCCCGGCGTACGGCGATGGCGACACCCTCCGCACTCAGCCCGAGCATCACCGTGGAGTCGGGCAGCGCCGCCTCGATCCGGGCCGCGAGTCCCGCCGTGTCCGTGTTGGCCGGAGCACCCTCCAGGGCCGCGTCGATCGCCAGGATCGCCTCGTCGGGTTCGAGGAAGAAGTCCCCGGCGACGCGGACGTTCCGCAGCGCCCCGCCCTCGACGTCCAGGTCCACCACGACCAGCTTGCCGCCGGGAACCTTGTACTCACCGTGCACAGCGCCGCCTCCAGCTCCAGTTCCGCGGTCCGGCTCGGTGATGAGCCGGACACAACCGGCTATAACGCACGCGGGGGCGTCGATCATCCCCCGTTCATGTACCGGTGTGCGCCGGGACGGTCCGCTGCTCGGGCCCGTTGTAGACGCCGAGCGGGCGGATCAGCGCGTTGTGTTCGAGCTGTTCGCTGATGTGGGCGCTCCACCCGGTGACCCGGCTCATCACGAAGACCGGGGTGAAGGCCGCGATGTCGAACCCCATCAGGTGGTACGCGAGCCCGGCGGGGTAGTCCAGGGTGGGGTGGTGGCCCGGCCGGGGCGGGTGCCGGCGGCCGGGCGGCACAGGTTCGCGGGCGGCTCAGGCCCCGGGCGGCAGCGTGAAGTCGAAGACCGCTGAGTCGAAGGCGCCGTACTCCTCGTAACCGAGCACCTCGTACAGTCGCGAACGCGTCTGCATCCGGGGCAGCAGGGCCTGTTGGGTGCCTTCGGCGGCCAGGGTCCGCAGCCCGTCCTCGACCGCGCCCATCGCGAGGCGGAAGAGGGTGACGGGGTAGAGCGCGATGTTGTAGCCGAGGCTCTCCAGCGTCGCCGTGTCCAGCAGCGGTCCCTTGCCGAACTCCGTCATGTTCGCCAGCAGCGGTACGTCGACGGCGGCCCGGAACGCCTCGAACTCACCCTCGTCCGCGAGCGCTTCGGGGAAGACGGCGTCCGCGCCCGCGTCCACGTACGCCTTCGCGCGGTCGATCGCCGCTTCGAGGCCCTCGGGGCCCCGGCGTCGGTGCGGGCCATCAGCAGGAAGTCCGGATCGCGGCGGGCGTCGGCGGCGGCCCGCACCTTGCGGACCATCTCCGCGCGCCCCACGAGCGTCTTGCCGTCCAGGTGGCCGCACCGCTTGGGGTTGACCTGGTCCTCCAGGTGCAGCCCGGCGAGCCCCGCGTCCTCCATCAACTGGACCGTGCGCGCCGCGTTCATCGGCTCGCCGAAGCCCGTGTCCGCGTCGGTCAGGGCGGGCAGATCCGTGACCCGGGCGATCTGCTGGGCCCGCGCTGCGATCTCGGTCGACGAGGTCAACCCGATTTCGGGTAGCGCCAGTTCGGCGGCGAGTACCGCCCCCGACAGATACAACGCCTCGAACCCGGCCTCCTGGATCAGCCGCGCCGAGTACGGGTTGATCGCGCCCGGCATCCGCAACAGCCGGTCCTGGTCCCCGGCCGCGACGATGCCCTCCGCCAGCGTCCGGAACTTCGCCACGTACCCCGAACGGTCGAAGGGCCGGGCCCCCGCCGGATGCGCGTCGGCCACCGCCAGCTCGTCCTCGATCACCGTGCCGTCCACCAGGGTCACCACCGCCCGGCCGCCGAAGGCCCGCCGCTCCGGGTCCGGGTCGTGGTAGCGCCGGGTCCACTCCGGGTCCTCCACCGTGGAGATCCGCTGCCACAGCTCGACCGTCCCGGGCCGCTGCGCCCGCTCGGGGGCGTACGACCACTCGTGGTGCCAGACACCGTCCTCCAGCGCCACCGCGAAGATGCACGGCACCGAGTGGTCGAGCGTCTCGCGGCTCGCCGCCGGATCGTACTTCTGCGGGTCCCCGGAACCGGAGCCGATCACCTGGTGGGTGTGGTGGCTGGTGTGCAGCACGATCGAGCGGATCTGCTCCATCCTCGTGGAAACACGGAACATCCCGCGGCCGGTATCCTGACTCCCGGATCAGCGCGCGCCCTCATGCCTTCCCGACGGCTTCTGCACCGTCAGTGGCGTGTCCTGCGAGGACGGACTCCCCGGTCACAGTGGCGGGACCGCGCCGGATTCGCACCGGCTTCCCTGACACCACGGGCCTTGAGGGCGACCGGCTGCACACCGCTCACCCCGCTGCTCACGAACATATGGTTGGACGTCCTGGTAAGTCCACCCCGCCTCGCCCCCCGGCACGATCGCCCGCCTCGCCCCCGGCATGTCCGCCCGCCCCGCTCCTGGCATGATCGGCCGACATGAGCGACGCACCACGGCACATCCTCGTCATCGGCATGGGAGCCGGCGACCCCGACCATCTGACGCTCGCCGCGGTGAAGGCGATGCGCCGGGCCCAGGTCTTCTTCGTGCTCGGCAAGGGCCGGGAGAAGGAGTCCCTGACCCGGCTGCGGCGGGACATCCTGGAGGAGCACCTCACCGGCCCCTACCGGGTCGTCGAGGCCGAGGACCCCTGGCGGGACCGGACCCAGGACGACCGCGGTCGCTACACCTCGGCGGTGCACGACTGGCGCCACCGCCGCGCCGACACCTGCGAACGCCTGATCACCGAGGAGCTGGCACCGGGGGAGTGCGGGGCCTTCCTTGTGTGGGGCGACCCGTCCCTGTACGACAGCACCCTGGCGATCCTGGAGGACATCCGTGCCCGGGGCACGGTGGAATTCGGCCATGAGGTGATCCCCGGGATCAGCAGCGTCTCCGCGCTCGCCGCCCGCCACCGCATCACCCTGAACCAGGTCGGCCGCCCCATCCACATCACCCCCGGCAGGCGGCTCGCCGAGGGGTTCCCGGACGACGACGGCGACATCGTGGTGATGCTCGACGGCCACGAGAGCTTCACCCATCTGACCGGCAGGGACCTGTGGATCTACTGGGGCGCCTACATCGGCACCCCCGACGAACTCCTGGTCTCCGGCCCCCTGGACGAGGTCGCCGAGCGGATCAGCCAGGTGCGCGCCGAGGCCCGCGAACGGCACGGCTGGATCATGGACACCTATCTGCTGCGCCACCGGCCGGACGGCCCGGAGGGCGCGGACGCCGCGCACCGCGCAGGCGGTACGGCCGGCTGAGGCCCCGGCCCGCGAGCAGGGGCTCCGGACAGGGGCGGCGGATCGCGTCGTGGCGCGGGCGGCCGCCGCACCTCGTCGCCGGGCCGGCCGGAGGTCAGCTCCGGGACTCGTGCGCCCGGATCACTCCGAGCCCGTGGCCGAGGCTCGGGCACTCGGCGGTCAGGTCGTCCCCCCGCACCAGATAGTCGTGCACGCGCCCGTCGGCGGGCCGCTCGACGGCCCGGTACAGGGTGCCGTTCACCGTGATAGTCCAGTCGTCGCCGTCCTGGGCCCACCCGACTGTCTTCTTCATATTCGCGCTTCCCTCACTCGTCGCCACCGCGGGTCGGCGGCCGTGTATTGGCAAGAAGAACGGCCTGTGACGCTCTGTGGTTCCGGCTCGCCTACGCCATTCGGTTACATCTGGGTCACCATGCCCGCACGACCTGACCGGAAGTCAGCGAACCGGCGACGAAAGGCGGAACAGGGCGGGGAGGGCCGACACGTGCTGCCTGCCCGGGGCCGGATCTTGCCAGGCTGCCGATCCGGTCCCGGGCAGTGAGTGCGGGAGCGCCCGCTCCGCGCCCCCGCACCCACCATTCGGCGCCGCCCGCCGGGCCGGATTGGTGCGCGGACCGATCCGACGCCCTCAGTCACCCGTTCGGAGGACGTTCCACGGCAGTACGGAACTTGCCCGGAGGCCGTGTCTCACATCGCCGTCCGAAGTGTGAACAACGGTGTGCGCCGGGCGGTCGTCCCCTTAGGCTGACCGGTGCAGCTGGTTCGCCCTGTCCGCCAGGCAGGGTGTCGTAAGAGGGAACCCGGTGGGAATCCGGGACTGCCCCGCAGCGGTGAGTGGGAACGACCGCCGTCATACGCACTGGGCCCGGCCGGGTCTGGGAAGCGACGGCCAGTAGGTGTCTGCCCCGGCAGGCGTGCCCGCGAGTCCGAAGACCTGCCCGTTGCCCGCACGCGACCGTTCGCGTGCGGAGTTCCCGGTGACCTCGTGGGCGGGTCGGCGTACCTTCGGGTGGACGGACACGGTCGATGTGTCGCGTATCCGCCCGATTCGTCATCCCTTCGCGTCCGCGTCCCGTCCCGGGATCAGCTGGAGACATGCTCGCGAAGGAGAGTCACGTGACAGCGAAGCCCGCAGCCGCGGCAGCACGGGCCACCGTGTACGGCTACCCCCGCCAGGGTCAGAACCGTGAACTGAAGAAGGCCATCGAGGGCTACTGGAAGGGCCGCGTCGACGCGGACACCCTCCGGCAGACCGCCGCCGAACTGCGCAGCGGAACCTGGCAGCAGCTCGCCGAGGCCGGAGTCCACGAAGTGCCGACCGGTGATTTCTCGTACTACGACCACGTCCTGGACACCAGTGTGATGGTCGGCGCTGTCCCCGAGCGGCACCGCGAGGCCGTCCGCACCGACGCCCTCGACGGCTACTTCGCCATGGCCCGCGGTACGCAGGACGTGGCGCCGCTCGAAATGACGAAGTGGTTCGACACCAACTACCACTACCTGGTGCCCGAGTTGGGCCCGGACACGGTGTTCACCGCCGACTCCGCCAAGCAGGTCGCCGAACTCAAGGAAGCCCTCGCGCTGGGCCACACCCCGCGTCCGGTCCTCGTCGGCCCCGTCACCTACCTCCTGCTCGCCAAGGCGGCCCCCGGTGTGGCCGCCGACTTCGAGCCGCTGACCCTGCTGGAACGGCTCCTCCCGGTGTACGCCGAGGTCCTCGCCGACCTCCGGGCCGCGGGCGCCGAATGGGTACAGCTGGACGAGCCCGCCCTCGTCCAGGACCGGACCCCGGCCGAGCTGAACGCCGCCGCCCGCGCCTACCGCGAGCTCGGCGGCCTCACCGACCGGTCCAAGCTGCTGGTCGCCTCCTACTTCGGGCGGCTCGGCGAGGCGCTGCCGGTGCTGGCCAAGTCCCCGGTCGAGGGACTCGCGCTGGACTTCACCGAGTCGGGCGCCGGGAACCTCGCCGACCTCGCGGCGGCGGGCGGACTGCCCGGCAAGCGGCTGGTCGCGGGCGTCGTCAACGGCCGCAACATCTGGATCAACGACTACGAGAAGTCCCTCGCCACCCTCGGCACCCTCCTCGGCCTCGCCGACGACGTCGACGTCTCCGCCTCCAGCTCCCTCCTGCACGTCCCGCTGGACGCCGGAGCCGAGCACGACATCGACCCGCAGATCGCCCGCTGGCTCGCCTTCGCCAAGCAGAAGACCCAGGAGATCGTCGTCCTGGCGCGCGGCTTGTCCGGCGGCACCGACGCCATCACCGCCGAACTCGCCGCCAACCGGGCCGACCTGGCCTCCCGCGCCGACGCCGTCATCACCCGCGACCCGGCAGTCCGGGCCCGTACGGCGGCCATCACCGACGCCGACGGCCGCCGCTCCCAGCCGTACACCGAGCGCTCCGCCGCCCAGCGCGCCCACCTCGGTCTGCCGCTGCTGCCGACCACCACGATCGGCTCGTTCCCGCAGACCACCGAACTGCGCACCGCCCGTGCGGACCTGCGGGCCGGCCGCATCGACGAGGCCGGGTACGAGGAGCGCATCAAGGACGAGATCCGCGAGGTGCTCTCCTTCCAGGAGAAGGCCGGGATCGACGTCCTGGTGCACGGCGAGCCCGAACGCAACGACATGGTGCAGTACTTCGCGGAGCAGCTCACCGGCTACCTCGCCACCCAGCACGGCTGGGTGCAGTCCTACGGCACCCGCTACGTCCGGCCGCCGGTCCTGGCCGGGGACATCTCGCGCCCCGAGCCGATGACGGTGCGCTGGACGACGTACGCGCAGTCGCTGACCGAGCGCCCCGTCAAGGGCATGCTCACCGGCCCGGTCACCATGCTCGCCTGGTCCTTCGTCCGCGACGACCAGCCGCTCGGCGAGACCGCCCGCCAGGTGGCCCTGGCCCTGCGCGACGAGGTCACCGACCTCGAGGCGAACGGCACTTCGGTGATCCAGGTCGACGAGCCCGCGCTCCGCGAAACATTGCCGCTGCGGGCCGCCGAGCACGCCGCGTACCTGGAGTGGGCGACGGAGTCCTTCCGGCTCGCCACCGCCGGGGTGCGGCCGGACACCCAGATCCACACCCACATGTGCTACGCGGAGTTCGGCGACATCGTCCAGGCCATCGACGACCTCGACGCCGACGTCATCAGCCTGGAGGCCGCCCGCTCGCACATGCAGGTCGCCCGCGAACTGGCCGCCCACGGCTACCCCCGTGAGGCCGGACCCGGCGTCTACGACATCCACTCCCCGCGCATCCCGAGCGTCGAGGAGGCGGCGGCCCTGCTGCGCAAGGGGCTTGAGGCCATCCCGGCGGCACGACTGTGGGTGAACCCCGACTGCGGCCTGAAGACCCGGGGGTGGCCCGAGACCCGGACCTCCCTGGAGAACCTGGTCGCCGCCGCGCGGGAGATCCGCGCGGAGCTGCCAACCGAAGCGGCGTGATCCGGCCCGGTGCGGGAGCGGCGACCGCCGCTCCCGCACCGGGACATCCGTTCTGCGGGCCGGTTCTCCCGACCCGGTTCTGGGGCAGGCCGGTTCGGAGGCCCGGCCGGCCGGAGTGCGTTCTTCCCCAGCGGTGGAGTTAGGTTAGCCTAACCAGCGAATCCCGGTTGTGGATCATGCACTTCGATCGAAGGGCTTCGCCATGGAGCGTGCTCAGGGCCTGCTGTCCGCCGAAATCCCCCTGGGGCGTGCGGTGTGAGCGCCGGTACGGGAGCCTCTCTCGCGGGCGGTGTGCACGGCCCGGGCCACCTGCGCGCCCTGACCGCGGTCGTCCTGGACACCCTGGAGTCCGCCGCCCGGACCCGGGGCGGACCGATCCCCGCCGGAGGACCGGACGCCGTGGCCCGGCGGACCGGCGCCCTGTGCGCCCCGGTACTCCCCGAGGAGGGCATCGGCGCCGAGGCCGCGCTCGGGGACCTGGTGCGCGCGGTCGCCGAGGGGGCCGCCGACCCGGCCGACCCCGCGTGCGTCGCCCACCTGCACTGCCCGCCGCTCGCCGTGGCGGTCGCGGCGGAGCTGGCTGCGGCGGCCCTCAACCCCTCCATGGACTCCTGGGACCAGGCGCCCGCCGCCGGGGTGATCGAGGAGCTGACCACAGCCGCACTGGCCCGGCTCGTCCACCCGGAGGCCCCCGCGCCCGACGCCCTCATCACCAGCGGCGGCACCGAGTCCAACCTGGTCGCCCTGCTCCTCGCCCGGGAACGAGCGGCCGCGGGAGCGGACCGGCCCCTGCGGGTGGTGACCGGCGCCAACGCCCACCACAGCGTCCACCGGGCCGCCTGGACGCTCGGCCTCCCCGCCCCGGCCGTCGTCGCCTGCCACGGCGGCCGGATCGACCCCGCCGCCCTCGACCGGACCCTGGCCGGACTCGGCGGCGGACCGACCCTGGTCGTCGCCACCGCAGGGACCACCGACGAGGGGCGCATCGACCCGCTCCCCGAGATCGCCCGGATCGCGGACCGGTACGGCGCCGAGCTCCACGTCGACGCCGCGTACGGCGGGCCGCTGCTGTTCAGTGAGCGCCTGGCGCCCCGGCTCGCGGGGCTCGACCGCGCCGTCTCCGTAACCTTCGACCTGCACAAGCTCGGCTGGCAGCCGGTCGCCGCCGGGGTGCTGGCCGTCGCGGACACCGCCCTGCTCGCCCCGCTGTTCCTGCGCACCGACTACCTCAACGCCGACGACGACACCGAGGCCGGGCTCCCCGACCTGCTCGGCCGCTCGATCCGTACGACCCGGCGCCCCGACGCACTGAAGATCGCGGTCACCTTCCGGGCGCTGGGACGCCGTGGACTGAGCGAACTGGTCGAGCACTGCGTACGTACGGCGGAGGAGTTCGGCCGGGCCGTCGACGCCCGGCCCGCACTGCGCCGCCGGTGCGGCGGGATCGGGATCAGTACCGTGCTGTTCCGGCCGGTGGTGGCCGACGCGCTGGAACCGGCTGCCGGGGACGCCGTCGTCGCCGAGATCCGCCGCACGCTGCTCATGGACGGCCGGACCGTCCTCGGCCGAGCGGTGGCCGAGGACGGCGACGGGAGGCGCCGGCTCTGGCTCAAGGCCACTCTGCTGCACCCGAACGCGGCGACGGCCGAACTGGCCCCGCTGCTGGACCTGGTGACGGAGGCGGCGGAGCGGGCGGCCGCCGAAGGCGGCGATGGAGGCGGCCGGGGCGATACCGACGCCCCGGCGGCGGAAAGGCTGTCGCCATGACGTTGCCGACGCGCACGAACCCCGTGGGAGGAACCCGATGAAGCCCGGACCGCGAACCCCGCCCCTCGATCTGCTGGGGGTGGGCGCAGGGCCCTTCAACCTCTCGCTCGCCGCACTCGCCGACGGCGTGCCCGGCCTGCGCAGCGCCTTCCACGAACAGCGCACCGCCTTCCACTGGCACCCCGGGCTGCTCATCGAGGGAGCGACCCTCCAAGTTCCCTTCCTGGCCGACCTGGTGAGCCTGGTCGAGCCCACAAGCCCCTGGTGCTACCTCAACTACCTCAAGACCCGCCGCAGGCTCTTCCCGTTCTACTTCGCCGAGCGCTTCCACATCCACCGCTCCGAATTCGACAACTACCTGCGCTGGGTGAGCACCGAACTGCCCTCCACCCACTTCGGCCACCGCGTCGACGCCATCGCCTGGGACGCGGGGGAGGGCGCGTTCGCCGTCGACTCCACCCGGCTCGGCCCGGACGGCGAGACCCTCGGGAGCGGGCTCACCCACGCCCGTAACCTCGCCCTCGGCGTCGGCACCGCGCCCTACGTCCCCGAACCGCTGCGGGACCTGGCGGCGGACCCCGTACCCCTCGTCCTGCACTCCGCCGACTACCTCGCCCAGCGGGACCGGCTGCTCGCCGCCCGGCACGTCACCGTCGTCGGCTCGGGGCAGTCGGGCGCCGAAGTCCTCCTGGATCTGCTGCGGTTGCGGCCCGAGGGTGCCGAAGGGCTCACCTGGCTCGCCCGTACCCCGGCCTTCGCGCCCATGGAGTACAGCAAGATCGGCCTGGAACAGTTCACGCCGGACTACACGCGCTACTTCCACGGCCTCCCGCAGGCCACCCGGGACCGGCTGCTGCCCAGCCAGTGGCAGCTCTACAAGGGGGTCAGCGGGGACACCCTCGGGGACATCCACGACGAGCTGTACCGGCGCAGCCTCGGCGGTGACTGGCCCGATGTCACCCTCACCCCCGGCATCGAGGTCACCCGTGCCGCCACCACGGACGGCGGCCGCATCGAACTGACCGTCGAGCACGGCCAGCAGGAGTCCCGGGGCAGGCTCACCACCGACGCGGTCGTCCTCGCCACCGGGTACCGGGAGCGCCCCGTCGACACGCTGCTCGCCTCCCTGGACCCGTACATCGTCCGCGACGACGCCGGGCGCCCGCAGGTCGACGAGGCCCAACGGCTCGTCCTCGCACCGGGGATCGGCGGCTCGGTCTTCGTACAGAACGCGGAACGGCACACCCATGGGGTCGGCGCCCCCGACCTGGGCCTGGCCGCCTGGCGCTCCGCCGTCATCATCAACGCGCTGACGGGCAAGGAGACCTATCCCTTGCCGGACCGTACGGCCTTCACCACCTTCGGCATCCCGCAGGACCGGGGCGGGGTGCCGGGCCGCATAGCCGAAGAGCGGCGGTAGTACGGCTCTGGGCCGCGCGGTGTGGTCACCGTGCGGCCCAGGACGGGTGTTGCTGGGGGTTCAGCCCTTGCGGGTGTTGATGTCTTCGGTGAGCTGGGGGACGACGGTGAAGAGGTCGCCGACGACGCCGTAGTCGACGAGGTCGAAGATCGGGGCCTCGGCGTCCTTGTTGATCGCGACGATCGTCTTCGAGGTCTGCATACCGGCCCGGTGCTGGATCGCACCCGAGATACCCGAGGCGATGTACAGCTGCGG
The DNA here is from genome assembly GCF_046713465.1 of Streptomyces griseobrunneus. NCBI lineage: Bacteria > Bacillati > Actinomycetota > Actinomycetes > Kitasatosporales > Streptomycetaceae > Streptomyces > Streptomyces griseobrunneus. The sequence goes on along the minus strand of NZ_CP177081.1, from coordinate 20,744 downwards.
CGAGACGGACTTACCGGTCTGGCCGACCTGGGAGGTGTGGGGGTACCAGCCCGCGTCCACCGCCGCACGCGAGGCGCCCACCGCGGCACCCAGACTGTCCGCGAGGGCCTCGATCAGCGGGAAGTTCTCCGCACCGTTGACGCCACGGCCACCGGAGACGACGATCGCGGCCTCGGTCAGCTCCGGACGCCCCGTCGACTCACGCGGCGTCCGCCCGGTCACCTTCGTGCCCGTCGCGGTCGCGCTGAACGACACCGACAGCGCCTCGACCGCACCGGCGGCCGCTACGGGCTCCACGGGGGCCGAGTTCGGCTTCACCGTGATGACCGGGACACCCTTGGAGACCCGGGACTTGGTCGTGTACGAGGCGGCGAACGCGGCCTGCGTCGCGACCGGACCCTGCTCACCGGCCTCCAGATCGGTGGCATCGGTGATGATGCCCGAACCGACCCGCAGCGCGAGACGCGCGGCGATCTCCTTGCCCTCGGCCGAGGACACCACCAGCACCGCCACCGGCGACACCACCTCGAACGCGGCCTGCAGCGCATCGACCTTCGGAACCACCAGATACCCCGCGAACTCCGGGGCATCGGCGGTCAGGACCTTCACCGCACCGTGCTCACCCAGCACCCCCGCGGTCGCCTCCGCACCCGCGCCCAGCGCGAGCGCGACAGGGTCACCGATCCGGCGGGCCAGCGTCAGCAGCTCCAGCGTGGGCTTGCGGACCGCACCGTCCACGTGATCGACAAGAACAAGAACTTCAGCCATGACAACGCACTCCAGACGAGAAAGGACGAGAGAGAAGGATGGGGAGGGAAGAGGAGCGGGCTAGATGAACTTCTGGCCCGCGAGGAACTCGGCGAGCTGCTTGCCGCCCTCGCCCTCGTCCTTCACGATCGTGCCCGCCGTACGCGCCGGACGCTCCGTCGCCGAGTCGACCGCCGTCCACGCACCCGCCAGACCCACCTCGTCCGCGTCCAGACCCAGATCGTCCAGGTCCAGGGACTCCACCGGCTTCTTCTTCGCCGCCATGATCCCCTTGAACGACGGGTAACGCGCCTCACCCGACTGGTCGGTCACCGACACCACCGCCGGAAGGGAGGCCTCCAGCTGCTCGGACGCCGTGTCACCGTCACGACGACCGCTCACCACACCGTCGTTCACCGCGACCTCCGACAGCAGCGTCACCTGCGGCACACCCAGACGCTCCGCGAGGAGGGCCGGCAGGACGCCCATGACACCGTCGGTGGAGGCCATCCCGCAGATCACCAGGTCATAACCGGTCTTCTCGACCGCCTTCGCCAGCACCAGCGACGTACCGATCACATCCGTACCGTGCAGATCGTCGTCCTCGACGTGAACAGCCTTGTCCGCACCCATCGACAACGCCTTGCGCAACGCGTCCTTGGCATCCTCCGGACCCACCGTCACCACGGTGATCTCCGCATCGTCCGCCCCGTCCGCGATCTGCAACGCCTGCTCGACCGCGTACTCGTCCAGCTCCGACAGCAGACCGTCGACATCCTCACGGTCCAACGTCAGGTCATCGGCGAAATGCCGGTCACCGGTCGCGTCGGGCACGTACTTCACACAGACAACGATCCTCAAGCTCACGCCGGCTCTCCTGCCTACCTGGGTGTGGTCCCCAGCCGATCGGGCCCGGTCCCACCTGGGAGTAGTTTCGTTAGGGTGACCTTATGGTACTCAGTACCCTCTGTAAAGGTACCCGGTGCCAAAAGTGCCCTTCCGGTGCTACGTTTCGCCGCATGAGCGAGGCACGCGGACCCGAGAAGAAGGCACCCATGCGGGAGGTGCTCGCGCAGGCGGCCTTCCAGCTCTTCCTTGAGCGGGGCTTCGAGCGGACGACGGTCGACGACATCGTGGCGCGGGCCGGGGTGGGGCGGCGTTCCTTCTTCCGGTACTTCCCCTCGAAGGAGGACGTGGTCTTCCCGGACCATGAGCGCTGTCTCGCCGAGATGACGGAGTTCCTGGCCGCCGTGGACGACAGTGATCCGGTGGGCGCGGTGTGCGACGCGGCCCGGATCGTGCTGCGGATGTACGCGGCCGACCCCGAGTTCTCCGTACAGCGCTACCGGCTCACCCGTGAGGTGCCCGGACTGCGGACGTACGAACTGTCGGTGGTGCGCCGCTACGAGCAGACGCTCGCCGGTCATCTCCGGGGCCGGTTCGGCGCGGATGGTGACGGGGAGTTGCGGGCCGAGGTGATCGCCGCCTCCGTGGTCGCCGCCCACAACAACGGGCTGCGGCTGTGGCTGCGTTCGGGGGGTGCGGGGGATCCCGAGGCGGCTGTGGACCATGCGCTCGATCTGGTGCGGGGCGTGTGGGAGCGGCCCGCCGGGCCCTCGCCCGCGCTGGAGAAACCGGCCCCCCCGGCGGTCGGGCCGTCCGGCATCACCACCGGGTCCGGCGACAGCGAAGTCATCGTCATGGTCGCGTCCAGAGGGACGCCGATGTGGCGGGTCGTGCAGCAGATCGAGGCAGCCGTCGGCGAGAGCTGAGCGGTGCCGTGGGTAAGTGCTGAGTTGCGTCGCGCGTGGGTGCCGAGCGGGTGCCCACGGCAAGAACCCGGTAATAATCGGCACTCAGTGCCTTTACTCTCCGGCACTCAGTGCCATATGGTGCGGACGCGCCGTCAGCCAGGTGCGGCGCGTCCGAGTCGAGCGCAGGGGGTCGATCCGTGTCTCAGGCAGGAATGGGCACCGTCCAGAAGACGCACGAGGAGTGCGGCCTCTCCTACAACCGCTGCCGCTGGTGCGGCACCGCCTCCTTCCGGCGGCTGCTGTGCCCGGTGTGCGCGTCGAGCGAACTGGAGCCGGAACGCACCACCGGCCACGGGGTGGTCGTACGGACCGCCGTGGTTCACCGCTACACCGACGCGGCGCGCAACGAGTCCCTGGTCCGCTTCCCCGAGGGGTTCGTCTTCCGCTGCCAGGTCGTCGGCGCCGCACCGCAGATGGTGACCGTCGGCGCCCGTGTGAAGCCCCTCTCGGGGGAGGAACCCGAGTCGGGTGCGGTGGTTCTGGAACTCTGCGAGCCGCCCGCACGCAACGACTGGGCCTGACGCACCGGGAACGCCCGCGCCCCGGCCACGTACGGCCTACGAGCGCGGGCGGTCCGGTGCCGGTCGGGCGGCGGCCGTGGGGCAGGCGGCCGGGCGGTCCGGGGCCGGCCGGGCCGTCAGCCGATCCGCTTGAGCAGCTCCTCGGCCAGCGGGGCGGAGGACGCCGGGTTCTGACCGGTCACCAGGTTCCGGTCGACGATCACGAACGGCGCCCAGGGCTCGCCCTCCTGGAAGTCCGCGCCGAGCTCCACGAGCCGGTCCTGGAGCAGCCACTTGGCCTTCTCCGCGAAGCCCGCCTGGGTCTCCTCGGCGTTGGTGAAACCGGTCAGCCGGTATCCGGCGAACGCGTTGGCGCCGTCGGGTCCGGTGGCGGCGAGCAGCGCCGCCGGGGCGTGGCAGACGACGCCGAGCGGCTTGCCCGACGCCAGGGCCTCGGTGAGCAGCCGCCCGGAGACGGGGTCCACCGCGAGGTCCTCCATCGGGCCGTGTCCGCCGGGGTAGAAGACGGCGTCGTACGCGTCCAGATCCACGTTCTCCAGCGCGACCGGCCGCCGCAGCTCCTCGAACGCCTCCAGCCCGGCCGCCACCTTGTCCGCGCCCTCCTGGCCGCCGTTGACATCGGGTGCCAGGCTGCCGCGGTCCACGGTGGGGACGACGCCGCCCGGGGTGGCGACGACCACCTCGTGACCGGCTCCGGTGAACGCCTGGTACGGGGCCACGGCCTCCTCGGCCCAGAAGCCCGTGGGGTGGGCGGTGCCGTCCGCCAGGGTCCAGTGGTCCGCGCCGGTCACCACGAAAAGGATCTTTGCCATGTCGTACATCTCCGTCGGTCGGGGTGGGCTGACCTGGCCGACCGTATGCCCGGTCCGGCCAGGATCCGCGTCCGGCCGACGTGTGCCGGAAAGTGGGTTCCGACGGGTCGGCGGTGATCGGCCGGACGGCGGATCGTCTGCCCGCCGCAGCCCGTCCGAATCATCCGGAGGCTTCCGGGGCGGCTCAGCCCGCGCGCGTTCCCGCCGCGCGGGCGACCAGCGCCTCCGCGTTGCCCGAGAGCCAGGCGGTGACCACTTCGGCGGGCAGCGCCAGTGCGGCCAGCTCGTCGGCCAGCGGGCCGGTCGGGCCCGGATTGACCCAGGTCGAGGTGCCGAACAGGACCCGGTCGCGGGCCATGCCCCGGGCGTGGTGGAGCAACGGCTCCCAGCCCGAGCCGGGCTTCGGCATGTGCCGGGGCCGGTGCGAGGAGAACTCCAGGAAGACCCCCGGGTGCCGGGCGGCGGTGAGCAGCATCTCCTGCACATCGGGCCAGCCCGCGTGCCCGGCGACCAGCAGCAGCTCGCGGTGGCGGCCCGCCAGCGCCTCGACCGTACGCCAGCTGCCCAGTCCGCCGGGGTGGCTGCGGGCGAAGTGGTGGCCGGTGTGCAGCCAGACCGGCAACCGCGCCCCGGCCGCCGCGTCCCAGACCGGGGAGAACCGCGGATCGGCCGGGTCGGTCCCGTCCAGGAAGGGGATCACGCACAGCCCGGTCGCCCCGGCGGCCGCCGACCGCTCCAGCTCGCGCAGGGCGGCGGCCGGGTCGCGCAGGGAGAGTCCGGCCCAGACCTGGACGCGGTCGGTGACGCCCCGGACCGTCTCCAGCAGCCACTCGTTGACGGTACGGCCGTCCGGCAGCCGCTCCGGAGACCCCATGGCGAACTCGCGCGTCACGCCCTGCCGTTCGCGGTCGGCGAGGTGGGCGGCCAGATCGAAGGGGGGCCGGCCGGGCGGCAGGAGCACGTCGACCGCGTCCTGCCAGCGCACGGCCAGGGCATCGCGGTACGCGGTGTGCGAGGCGCCGAAGTACCGGCAGAACGAGGCGGAGAAGACGTCCAGGTACTCGGGGGCCCTTTCGCCCAGCCGGTGCAGGTACACCCGCCACCCGGCGTCGTCGTAGACCAGCGAGCAGGCGTCCACGACCGGCGGCCGGACCCGGACACCGGCGTCCGCCTCGGCGGTGGCCGTCGCTGTTCCGTTGCTGGCGGCGGGGCCGGACGACAGGTTCACGGTCACTCCATCGAGAGGGGGTGGCGGCGCGGTGCGAAGGCGTACGCGAGTGGTTCAGGAGGCGGCGCGCCGGGCCTCCCAGTCGGCCACCAGCGCCTCGGTCTGCTCCACGAATCCGCTGAACAGGGTGGCGAGCGAGGCCAGCCGGTCCCGGGCCTCGCCGCGCGCCACCGGAATGCCCGAGCTCAGCGTCTCGGTGAACTTGCGCATATGGGCGTTGTTCACCAGCAGCAGGTGCTGGAGGTCGCCGACCGCCTCGTAATCGATGCGCCGGCTGCCGGGCCTGGTGGAGCGCCGCACCAGAGTCCAGGACTCCAACTGGCGTGCCGCCACACTCAGTCCGCTCTTGGCCTGCCCGAGCTCGCGGGTCATGGTGTCGAGATCCACCGGCTTGTTGCGCAGCAGGAGGTAGCCGAAGAGGCGTCCGGTGGCCTGGGGGAGCCCCCAGCGCTCCATCAGCGAACCCATTTCGCTGATGAAGGAGGCTTCCGCGTCGCTGAACCCGCCGGGGCCGGGGGTCGGGGAGGGCTCGGCGTCGGGGGTGGTGTCGTCGTGGTCAGTCATGGTCTCGCTGGGTTCTCAGGCCTTCGGGAAGGCGGAGGAAGGCGACGGTCAGTCGGTTGACCTCGTCGGGACGGTCCAGGTTGGCGACGTGTCCGGCGCCGGGGATCACATGGAACTCGCTGTTCGGATCGCGTTCGCTCCACCGTTCCATCGCCGAGCGGATGTTACCCGTGCTGTCGTGTTCACCGCAGATCAGGAGCTCGGGCTTCTCGACACGGTAGTCGGGGGAGGGGTCGACCGCACGGCTCATCCCGTCCCAGGTGGTGAGGAAGGAGCGCCGCCCGTTCGCCGCGAAGGCCTCGCGCAGATACTCCTGGGCCCCGGGGTCCTCGGCGGACGCCCGGGCCATCCACCGGGTCAGCCGGCGGTAGGGCAGCAGCCGCATGAGGGTGCGGGAGAAGGCCAGGCGCCGCCGCTCGCGCCGGGTGACGGGGAGGGTGCTGGACATGGAGCCGATCACCACGAGCGCGGCGACCTCCTCGGGCCGCTGACGCAGGTACTCCTGGGCGATGTTTCCGCCCATCGACTGCCCCAGCAGGACCACGGGCCTGCGCACGTCGGCCGCGTCCAGCACCGACCCCAGGTCCCGCGCCGCGTAGCCGGTCCGGAATCTGCCGGTGCCGGAGGCGGACGCGCCGTGATAGCGCACGTCCCAGCGCAGGGTGCGGTAGCCCGCGCCGACCAGGGCCGGGATCTGTGGGTCGAACATGCGGTGGTCGGCCCCGGCGCCGTGGGTGAGGGCGACCGCCGGACGGTCGGCCCCTCCGGCGGTCCAGTAGTGCAGCCGGGCGCCGGAGACGTCGACGCTGTGCGCCGTCTCCTCGCCCCCGGTGCGGGCGGCGGCCTGCCGGCCGGGGCCGGTCATCACGGTGACTCCTCGCCCCGGCCGCCGGTGGGCAGGGTGGGGAGCGGGGGCGGCCAGGCCGCCGGACGGTGGTGCCGCAGCGCTTCGTTCATCAGAATCAGAATACTCTCATCGTGACGGCCGCAGAGGGAGGCGGCCACCGCCGCCGAGCCGCGGCAGCGGTGGCCGGAAGCCTTCAGCCAGGGGAAGCCCCCCGTCAGCAGCCGGTGAAGCGTGGCGGCCGCTTCTCCGCGAACGCGGCCATCCCTTCCCGGGCGTCGGCCACCGTGGCGTGCGTCTTCAGGTGGTACGCGTCCTGGAGCCGCAGCCCGTACTCGGCCGGCTGCCCCCAGCTCCGTTCCCGCAACTCCTTGAACAACCCCACCGAAGCGGTCGGCAGCGCGGCGAACCGGCCGGTCAGCTCGGCCAGTTCGCGGCCGAAGTCCTCCGGTGCGCAGAGCCGGTCGAACAGCCCCAGGCGCACCGCCTCGTCCCCCGAGACCATCCGCCCGGTGAGGTAGATCTCCGTCGCCCGCGCCGGACCGGTCAGCCGGGACATCAGGACCACGTTCCCCACATGCCCGACCCCGGCCAGGCAGCTGCCGATCGAGGCACGGGTGTCCGCCAGCCGGAAGTCGGCGGCGCAGGCGATCTCCGCCCCCGCCCCCGCCGCCGCCCCGGTCAGCCCCACCACCACCGGCTTCGGCAGGTGCAGGATCGCCTCGCAGACCCGCAGGTAGTGCGCGTCCGAGGTGATCGGGTCGAAGGGGGTGTCCACCCGGTCGCCCAGCCGCCACCGCCGTACGCTCTCCACGTCGTCGCCCGCGCAGAACGCACCGCCGCTCCCGGTGATCACGACCGTGCGCACCCGGGGGTCGTCGCCCGCGCACATCAGGCCGAGCAGCAGATGGCGGGAGAGCGTCAGGTCGAGGCTGTTGCGGCGGTGCGGCCGGTCCAGCGTCAGCGTGGCGACCCCGCCCGCCAGCGAGGCGCGCAGCGGTACGTCCTCCCTGCCGTCCACCCGGTCCGCGAAGTCCGCGAACGACTCGGTTGCCGCCCCCGCCCACTCGGGCACCGTCTCCTGGCCGGTCGGGAATGCTTCCTGGCTCATACGATCTTCTCCCTGCGTATCCGGATGCCCGCCGCCTCGCGGTCCCACGTCCCCGCCACCACGCCCTCGGCGCGCAGCGTGTGCTTGGTCGGCTTGCCGGTGGGGGTCTTCGGGAGCTCGGGGAGCACCCGGATGTAGCGCGGCAGCATGAAGTGGGCCAGCCGCTCCCGCAGGAACCCCAGCAGCGCCGCCGGGTCGACCGGGTCCGCCGGGTCGCGGTCCGCCACCACCAGCAGCACCTCGTCCTCGCCCTCGTCGCCGGGCACGGCCACCGCCGCCGCCTCCAGCACGCCGGGGTGGGCGACGGCCTGGGCCTCCACCTCGAAGGAGGAGATGTTCTCGCCGCGCCTGCGGATGGCGTCCTTCTTGCGGTCCACGAAGACCAGGCCGCCGTCGGGGGCGCGCCGGAAGGTGTCCCCGGTGTGGAACCAGCCGTTGCGCCAGACGGCGGCCGTCTCGGCGGGCCGGCCGAGGTAGCCGCTGAGGAACGACCACGGGCGGTCCGCGCGCAGCACCAGCTCGCCCGCCTCGCCGTCCGGCACCTCGCGGTCGTGGTCGTCGACGACCCGGGCGGTGATGCCCGGCCGGGGTTCTCCGCAGTGCATCGGGACGCCCGGGTGGTGGTCCGGTGCGGAGAGCACCGGGCACGACACCTCGGTCATGTTGAACAGCGCGCGGACCGACACCCCGAACCGCTTGGAGAACTCCGTCGCCCCCTCGGTGAACGGGATGACGTAGGCCGCCCGCAGCGGATGCCCGGTGTCCTGCGGCAGCGGCGGCTGCTTGAGCAGATAGGTCGCCATGACGCCGAGCAGCGTGCACAGGGTCGTCCCCGTACGCCGGATCAGAGGCCAGAACTCGCTGGTGGTGAAGGCGGGCACGACGGTCACCGAACCGCCGTGCACCAGCATCCCGTAAGCACCGATCGTGCCGCCCGCGTGGAACAGCGGCAGCTGCAGCAGATAGCGGTCCTCCGGTCCGGCCACGCCGTGGAAGGCGGCGGTGCAGCTGCTGTACAGGTGCGCGTAGGAGGAGACGACCCCCTTGGACGGGCCCGTCGTCCCCGAGGTGTAGATGACGGTCTGCGGGTCCCATGGCTGCGGCGCGGGCACCGGTTCCGTGAACTCCGCCCGGGGCGAACGCAGTTCGGTCTCCACCCGGAAGTGCGCGGAGAGCCGCGCGGCGAGCGCCTCCACGTCCTGCGCTACGTCCTCGGGGCCCGGCAGCAGGACCACCGTGCGTACTGCCCCCACCGCGCCGTCCGACTCCTCCAGCCGGGCCGCCAGCGACGGCCTGCAGACCAGTACCTCGGCCCCGCTGCCGGCGATCACCTGGCGCAGGATCGCGCCCCGGTAGGCGGTGTTGAGGGGGACGAGGACTCCACCCGCCGCGTTGACCCCGTACCAGGTGCGCAGTGCTTCCGGCCCGTTGGGCAGCCAGCTCAGCACCAGCTCGCCCGGGGTGACACCGAGCGCCTGGAGCGCCGCGGCGGTCTCCTCGGTCTCCTGGAGTGTGCGTGCGTACGTCCAGACGTCACCGTCCGGCATCAGCGCGTACGGCGCCTTCGGCGTGGCGGCGGCGCGCCGTCTGAGCAGGGGACCCAGCACGCACTGTTCGGCCGTCGGCACGGCGGCGGACGCGGGGTCGAGCACATCGTCGCTCACCGGGCCTCCCCGGCGGTCGGCGCGGGCAGGGTCCGGAGCTGGAGCACGCTCTCGTACGGGCCGCCGTACCACACCGATTGCCGGGCGGTGCTGCAGTGTTCGGCCTCACCGATCGGTCCCGGAACGTTGGGGTGCCGGTCCAGATGGGGGAAGTTGCTGCTGGTGACGTGGACCCGCAGCCGGTGGCCGGGGGCGAAGCGCCACGCCGTGTCCCCGAGCAGCAGATCGGCGTCGTACGGCTCGTCCGGCGGGGCGCCCCCGTCCGCCTCCAGCCGGAGGCTGGCCTCGGCCACCAGCAGGGAACGCCCGTCCGGATGTACGTCGGTGAGCTTGGCGACCACGGCGGTGGCGGGTGCGTCCGAGCCGAAGCGCAGCCGCAGCCGCTGCCGGCCGACCACGTCCAGTGGCCCGGTGAGCGGCTCGGAGGTGTAGACGAGCACGTCCGGCCTGCTCTCCAGGTGCGCCTGGTTGAGCGGTCCCGCCGCCAGCCGGCCGAGCTGGAGGACCCGCCCGCCGTGCGAGGGCACCGGGTCCTCCGGGTCGTAGGTGAACGTGTCGTGGCCCGGGGCCACGCCGGACGGTTCGGGCAGCAGCCGTCCGCCGTCTCCGCCGCCGGCCGGTCCCGCCAGGTGCCAGGGCGAGTCGACGGCCTCCGGCGGTGGCCAGCTCGCGGCCCGGTGCCAGGTGTCGTCACCGAAGAGGAAGTACCGTACGTCCCCGCCGGGATCCTGGTCCGCAGTACGTTCCCCGGCCGCCCTCAGGTGGCGGTCGAAGAAGTCCAGGTGCAGATCGGCCAGCCGTGCGCCCTGCGCCGAACCGTACGGGCCCGTGTTCACCTCGCCCTGCACCTGGGGCAGTTGGCCTGAGTGCACCCAGGGCCCGACGACCAGCTCGTGCCGCCCGGCCACCGGATCCCGGGCGCGCATGGCCCGGTGCAGCTCGATCGTGCCGAAGGAGAACACGTCGTACCAGCCGCCCACCGAGAAGGTGGGCACACCCACCTCGCCCAGGCGGTATTCGGCCACCGTCGCCACATGCCCGGCGAAGATGTCCCGCAGCCTGCCGGGGAACCCCTCGAAGTCGAGGATGGTCGACAACGGCCAGCGCCGCAGCGGCACTTCGGGCGTGGTGAGCAGCTGCACCACCTCCGCCACGACCGCCCCGTCCACCGGATCGCCCGCCGCCGCCCGGCGCTGCACCCACTCCAGCGCGGTCAGGCCGAGCCAGCTCGTGAGGTGGTCCAGCCGCAGTGAGCCGCCGAGCTGCTCGGTGTCGTAGGGGGCCGAGGTGGACATCGTGGGCGCGATGGCCCGCAGGTGCGGCGGCTTCTCCATGGCGGCCAGCCACTGGACGATGGCCTGGTACGAGGTGCCCGCCATGGCCACGTTCCCGTCGCACCAGGGCTGCTGCGCGGTCCACTCCACGGTGTCGTACCCGTCCGGCCCCTCCTGGGACCAGTCGAGCGGCGCCCACTCGCCCTCCGAGCCGAACCGGCCCCGGGTGTCCTGCACCACGGCCGCGTAACCACGGTCCACGCACTGCGCTGGGGTCAGCGTGGCCAGGCCCAGCGGGGACTTGCCGTACGGGGTGCGGAAGAGCACGGCGGGCGAGGCCGGGCCGTCGGCCGGGCGCCACACATCGGCCCGCAGCACCGTCCCGTCACGCATCTCCACCGGCACGTCGTGCTCGATGAGGGTGGTCCTGCCCATCAGGGGGTCTCCTTCGCGGCCGGTCCGGTGCCCTCGGCACGGGAACGGGTCAGATGGCGGGTCATGGCGTCACCGGCGGCGGCCCGGCTCGCCGAGGGCTCGACGCGGACCAGCGGGCCGACGCTCATCCGGGCCGGGCGGTCCAGCAGCCAGGCGACGGTGTCCGCGATGTCCTCCGCGTCCAGCACCTCCTCCTCGGGCACGCCGAGGTCCGAGGGGCGGGCCGCGAGCCGGGTGGAGACCCAGCCCGGGGCGACGGTGACCGCGCGGATGCCGAGGTCGCGGTTCTCCTCGTGGACCAGCTCGGTGAGCCGGTGCACGGCGTGCTTGCTGACGCCGTAGCCGCCGCTGCCCGGCACCACCTCGGAGCCCACGCCCGAACCGATGTTCACCACCCAGCCGTAGCGGCGCTCCCGCATTCCGGGCAGCACCTCACGCGCCAGCAGGAACGGCACGGTCAGATTGACCCGCAACTGCCGCTCCCAGTGCCGCTCCTCGGTCTCATGGACAGCGGCGAGCCGGATCGCGCCCGCGCTGCACACCAGCAACCCGACCGGCCCCAGTTCGGCGGCGGTGGCGGCGACCGCCTCGGCGGGGGCACCCGGCTCCGCCAGGTCCAGGGGCAGCGGCAGCGCCGTGCCCCCGGCGGCGCGGATCGACTCCGCGACCTCCTTCAGCTCGGCCTCCCGCCGCCCGACCAGCGCCACGGCGCTGCCGCGCGCGGCGAGCCGACGGGCGACAGCGGCGCCGATCCCGGAGGAGGCCCCGGCGACGAGGGCAACCGGGTGGCCGCCCGTCTCTCCGGTGGCGTTCACCGGCCCTCCTCCACGGGCTCGGGAAACTCCAGGGACTCGGGGAACCCCGGCCGCAGCGGAGCCACGTCCCCGAGCCCGAAGCCGCCGTCGGCCCGCAGCACCGCGCCGGTCACCCGGGAGGCCGAACCGCTCAGCAGATATCCGAGGACCGCCGCCACCTCGCGCGGCTCACCGACCCGCCCGGCCGGTATCCGGCTGATCCAGCCACGCCGGTGATCCGGCCCCGCCGCATCGCCCATCGGCGTCTCGATGATGCCGGGGGCCACGCAGTTGGCGCGGATGCCGTGCCGCGCCACCGACACCGCGAGACAGCGGATGTACTGCGCCATCGCCGCCTTGCTCGCCCCGTAGTACTCCAGCCCCGCCACCGGGCTGAGCGTGGAGCTGACCGAGGAGACCCCGACCACCGCGCCGGGGACCTTCTCGTCCCGCCAACGGGCCGTCAGGTACTCGGTGACGGCGACGAAGCTGTGCAGGTTCACCGCGAAGGTCCGGGCGGCGGACGCCGGGTCGCCGCCGACCGCGCTGAAGCCCAGGTGCCCCGCCGCGTACAGCAGGGTGGTGACCCCGTCGGCCGCCTTCCAGGCGCGTTCGCCCAGGGTCGCGGCGTCCTCCGCGTCGGAGAGGTCGCACCGCAGCGTCCAGGCCCGCCGGCCGAGCGCGGCGATCTCGGCGCCGACCTCCTCCAGCGCCTGCGTGCGCCGGGCGGCCAGGACCACGTCGGCCCCGCGCCCGGCGAGGTGCAGGGCGGCGGCCCGGCCGATGCCGCTGCTGGCGCCCGCCACCAGGACCTTCTGTCCCAGCAGGTCCTGACCGGTGACCGGCTCCGGCGGCGGCTGCTCCTGCGGGGCGCTGCGGCGGGGTGCGGGGGCGGCGGCCGGGGTACCGGCGGGCAGGGACGGGATCTGGCCGAGACCCGCGCCCCCGTCCACCGGGATCGTCTCGCCGACGAGGTACGAGCACCCCTCCGACACCAGGAACGCGACGGTGGCCGCCACATCGGCGGCCGTGGTGGGGCGGCGCTGCACGAGATAGCGCAGCAGCCCGGCCTCGGCGGCCGGGGAGAGGCGGTGGCCCAGGTCGGGGGAGTAGCCGGTGACCAGGGTGTTGCCGGTGACGCCGCGCCCGGCCATCTCGGTGACCAGGTGCTGCCACCAGGCCCGGTCGGCGGCCAGCCGGGCGTGCCGGTCGGGGTCGGTCCCGGCGTGCGTCCCGCCCGTCGCGTCGGTCACCAGGACGAGGCGCCCCCGGCCCGCCGCCGCCATCGCCAGCGCGGCGGCCCGCACGCGCCGGCGGTCCAGGCCGGCCGAACGCCCGGCGCCGTACGCCTCCTCGCCGAGGAGCAGTGCGCAGTAGGCGGCGGGAGCGCCGGTCGGGGCGCCAGAGGAGTCAGAGGCGTCCGGGGTGTCCGAGGTGACCGGGGTGACCGAGGTGACCGAGGTGTCCGGGGCCTCGGGTGCGAGGCCGAGCGCGCCGAGCGCTGCGGAGAGAGCAGCGTCCCCACCCCCCGCCCCCGACGAGTCGAGGACCACCCGGGTGCTGATCGGCGCCCGCAGCGGGTCCCCTCCCGCGGCCGTCCCGGGCCGCGTCGCCGTGCTGTGAACGTGGGTCATGGCAAGTCGCCGCCTTCGTATTCGATGACCATGCTCGTGGCGTCGCCGCCCGCCCCGGAGGCGAGCACCAGCGCGCTGTCGCCGCCGGTCGCCAGGCCGCCCGCGAGCACCGGATCGCCCGGCAGACCCGCGTACGGGACCAGGGTGTTGGCGCTGGGCGCGATGTGGCCGTGGTGCAGCATGAGCAGGCTGCCGAGGAGTTTGACCAGGCCACCGGTCCCGGCGACATGCCCGAAGACCGCCTCCTGGTTGGTCAGCCGCACCTCGCCCCGGTACCCGGCCGCCTCCCGTACCCCGGCGAGCGCCTCGCACAGGTGGTCCTCGACGAACCGGTTGCCGTCCGCGTAGTCGTTGAGGAACGCCAGATCGCCGAGGCCGCGCCCGGCCGACGCCAGCGTGGCCAGCACGTCGCCCACCACATTGGCGGGCGGTCCGGTGGCGACGGTGGAGGGGCCGTTGGAGCGCGAGGTGCGCAGATGCGCCCGGTGCAGCAGCCCCGGGCGGTCCCCGGTCGCCGCCGGGTCCTCCAGGACGACGGCGAGCGCGCCCTCCCCGGTGGCGTTGCCGGTCTGGATCTCGTCGTGCGGCCGGACGTCGGCGGGGTTGCCCGAGAGCGAGGAGGCACGGTAGCCGCTGCGCCCGGTGTGGCTCGTGCCCGCCACGAAGACCGGATCCACGGTGGTGTCCACGCCGACGACGATCGCCCGGTCGATATCCCCGCACCGGAACATCTGCTGGACGAGGTGGAGCGTCCGCAGCGCCACATTGCAGGAACCCGCCACGCTCAGTGTCTGGCAGGGCAGTTGGAGGCCGGAGGCCACGGTCCCCACCACGCTGGGCGGGGTGCCGTTGAGCCAGTACTCCATGCCGAGGGCGGCAACTCCCTTGTCCCGGGCCAGGCCGTAGTAGCGCTCGGTCTCCGGGAAGGCGAACTGGAGCGAGCAGGCGACCAGCGCGGTGCGCTCCGGGTCCAGGTCGGCGGCGGTCAGCCCCGCGTGCTCCAGGGCCCGGTGCACCGCCCCGGTGGCCATCAGCCCGGCCCGCGAGGAGCGGCGGATCTGCCGCTCCGACAGCGGCAGATCCGCCTGGGGATCCCAGTCGTTGACGGTTCCGGCTATCCGGAGGGGGAGTTCGGGATGCGCGTACGGGGAGAGGCAGCTCGTCCCGTCGCGCACCACGCGCCAGAAGGTGTCCAGGTCGGTGCAGGCGCGGCCGTCCGGTCCCGGCAGGACGAATCCGGCCCCGGAGAGCCGGAGCACCGGAATCTCAGCAGGCATCGCCACCCCCGAGCAGCAGCGCGCTGTTTACCCCGCCCACCTGGTAGTTGAAGCTCAGCGCCCGGTCGAAGCCCAGCGGACGCGTCTTCGTGCCCGGCACCGGGTCGAACGTGCAGACGGGCGAGGGGGTTTCGCAGTTGGCCGTGGGGCAGACCTCGCCCTCGCGCATCATCATCAGCGTCAGCGCCGTGCCCAGATTGCCGAGCGGCGCCCCGCTGTGGCCGAAGCAGGCCTCCTGCGAACTGACCAGCAGCTGCTCGGACTTCTCGCCCCACAGGGCGCGTACGGCGTTGGACTCGATCCGGGTGAACAGGGCGTCGCCCTCGCCGCCCCCGTTGACGTACGGGATCTGCTCCAGTGACGTGTGGCCGCCCAGGGCGCGGCGCGCCGCCTCGGCCAGCCCCGTACCGCCGGTGTCGATGGCGACCGCGCTGTTCAGCCCGCCGCGTGTGGTGGCCTGGCCGAGGATGGCCCCATGGGCGCGGGCACCGCGCGCGGTGGCGTGCTCGCGGCTCTCCAGGATCAGGGTCACCGAGCCGTCGCCGTAGTTCATGCAGTCGCCCGCCGCGTCGTACGGGCGCATCGGCCGGTCGTGCCGGGGTGCGGCCGGCGGGTCGGCGTTGTGCCGCACGGTCACGCCCTCGCGCTCGACCACCTCCCGCAACCGGTGTCCGTGCAGCACCCGTTCGGTGTCGAAGCGGTCCACCCCGGTGACGACCACCAGGTCGCTCCGGCCGGAGGCGATCATCATCTGAGCGATGCCGAGCAGCACCGAGGAGGAGGCGCAGCCGCAGCTCACCGTGTAGTTGGCCCCGGTGGAGCCGAGCAGCGCGGCCTGGACCGGGCCGACGTCGCTGGAGGTGCCCGCCACCAGCAGCCGTACGAAGAGGGACTTGGCGTCCGCCGGGCTGACCGTCGCCGGATCGGCGTCGTGCCAGGCGCGGTAGCTGTCGTAGTTGCTGTCCACCCCGGCCCGGGCGGTCAGCACGTCCGCCCCCCTCAACTCGGCTTCCCTGTGGTCGAGTCCGGCGTCCTTGCAGGCCTCGGCCAGCGAGATCAGACCGTAGAGGTGGACGTCGGCGTAGCTGCGCAGATAGCGCGCCGGCATCTCCGGCAGCAGCTCACCGAACGCCTCCCGGGCGCCGCGTACGGTGCCGTGGTGGAATCCGTCGCGCTCGACATGGCTGGTCCCCGTGGAGGCGGCGGCCCAGACGTCCTTCGCCTTCCGCACCGGCTCGTCGCCCGCGCCGGGCAGGCAGAAGCCCATCCCGGTGACCAGGGCGTCCCGGGGGCCGGGGGACCACGTCCCGTACCCGTCGCTCACAGAGCCCCCGCGTCCACGTTGACGGCCTGCCCGGTCATCCCGCCGGAGAGGTCGGAGAGCAGGAACAGCACCTGGGCCGCGATCTCCTCGGGGCGTACCAGGCGGCGCAGGATGGTGCTGTTGACCGCCCGCTTGAGGTACCGCTCCCAGGTGAGGTCCGGCGGGCCGTGGTGCTTGGCGATGGCGGACATGAAGGCGTCGCCGTACCGTCCACCGTCCGTGGCGGCCGGGCTGTCGGTGAGCCCGGGGCAGACCGCGTTGACCCGCACCCCGAATGCGCCCAGCTCGGAGGCGAGCGCCTGGGTCATGCCGTTGAGCCCGAACTTCGAAGCGCAGTAAGAGGTGTTGGCGGGCAGCCCGCGCTTCCCCGCGATGGAAGAGACCATCACTATGTTGCCCTCGCGGCGCTCCATCATCCCCGGCACCACCGCACGGGCGACCCGGAAGGCCCCCAGCAGATTGATGTCGAGGGTGGCCATCCACTGGTCCTCGTCCTGGTCGCAGAGGAACGCCTGGTTGCGGGCCTCGCCGGCGCAGTGCACCAGCCGGTCGATCGGGCCGAGCTGCTCCTCGGCCTCGCGGACGGCGGCGCGCACGCTGTCGGCGTCGGTGAGGTCGCCGGGGACCGCCACCGCCCGCCCGCCGTCCGCCTCGATCCGCTCGGCCAGCAGCCGGAGCTCCTTCTCGCTGCGGGCCATGAGCGCCACACGGGAGCCGTGGGCGGCGAGCATCGACGCCAGTACGGCGCCGATCCCGCTGCTGGCACCGGTCAGAAAGGTGGTCCTGCCCTGGAGCAGGGTGGGTGCGAAGCCGCTGGTCATGCTGTGTTCTCCGCTTTCTCGGGGAGGTCCGCGCTCGCGGCTGTCCTGCTCGCCCCGGAGGCCTGGCCGGCCGGGGGCAGGACGCGGGCGGGCAGTCCGCCCGCGTCGACCTCCAGCACGGTGCCGGTCACCGAGGGGTTGTCCGCGGCGAAGGCGACGGCCTCCGCCACGTCCTGTTCGTCGCACCAGCGGCGCAGCGGTACATGGCGCCGGAGGTCGGCCATGTACGCCGCGTGCCGCTCGCTCGCCGCCGAACGGCGGCGCAGCGCCTCGCCGTCGATGACTCCGGGCGCCACCGCGCTGACCCGGATGCCGTACTCGCCCAGCTCGACCGCCCAGGTCCGGGTCAGCGCCTCCACCCCGGACTTGGCCGCGCAGTACGCCGACTGCCCGTACGAGCCGTGGCGGACGGTTGAGGAGATGTTGACGATGGCGCCGGGCGTACCGGCGGCCAGCATCGCCTGCGCCGCGTGGCGGCCGACCAGGAAGGTGCCGGTGAGCAGGGACGTCACCACCCGCTCGAAGTCCTCCAGCGGATGCGGGGAGAGCAATGGCGGGCCGTCCGGCTCTTCCTTGACGCTCACCAGGCGGCGGGAGAAGTTGTTCCCGGCGTTGTTGACGCAGAGCCCGAGCGGCGGGGCGTCCTCGGCCAGCCGCTCGAAGAGGGCGGCCACCGACCGCTCGTCGGTGACATCCGCCCGTACGGCGTGCAGCACGAGCCCGTCGTCGGCCGCGGCCTTGACGGCCGCGTCCAGGCTCTCCGCGTCGCGGCCGCAGATCACGGTGTGCCAGCCGACGGAGGCCAGATGCCGGGCGATGGCCGCGCCGAGGCCCCGGCTGCCGCCGGTGACCAGGGCGGTGCCGCGAACACCCGTACCGGGCAGAGAGAATGACTGATCAGACACGGAAGAGCAGCCCCCCGTAGTACCAGCCCGAGCCCACCGTGGGCGTGTAGCAGAGGTCCCCGGGCTTCAGCCGGCCCTCGCGTGACATCTCGGAGAGCACGATCGGCACCGAGGCGCTGCCGGTGTTCGCCCGCGTCTCGTAGTTGGTGACGAAGCGCTCCTCCGGGATGCCCAGACGTTCCCGTACGGCGGTGTGCAGCTGGCCCGTCCCGGGGTGCGGCACCACCCAGTCGATCTCGTCCATCTTGGTGCCCGAGCGGGCCAGCATCCGGGTCGCCAGGTCGGCGTGGGAGTCGGCCGCGATGGAGACCAGCTCACGGCTGCTCTTGATCCACCCGTTGGGCGGGTAGACGGTGACCGTCTCCCGGCCGGAGCCGTCGCTGATCAGCAGCGAGTCCCAGAGTCCCGCGCCCGGTTCGGCACCGCGCGACAGCACGGCCGCACCGGCCGCGTCGCCCACGATCAGCTCGCCCTTGCTGCCCGGGCGGACCCGGCGGGAGAACCGCTCGCTGGAGACGACCAGCGCGTGGCGCCAGCCGGCGTGCGCCCCGAAGAGCGCCGCCGCCGTCTGGACCCCGTGCACGAACCCCGTACAGGCACCGCACACGTCGAAGGCGAGCGCCCGGTCCGCGCCCAGCAGATGCGCGGTGTGCGGACCCCACTCGGGGACGAACTGGCGGTCCGTCCAGTTGCTGAAGACCAGCAGGTCCACCTCGTCGGCGCCGATGCCCGCCTGCTCCATCGCCGCACGGGCGGCGCGCACCCCCATGTACGCGGGTGTCTCCTCCTCGTCCGCCACATGACGGCTGCGGACGTCGAGCCGGCCGATGACGGCCTCGTCCACGGCGTTGCCCGCCGGGTCGTCGGCGCTCTCGTTCTCGACCAGGAGGCGTGGGTAGTAGTGCCCGAATCCGGACAGGCGCAGACCGCTCTCGCGCCACAGGGACGTCTCGTCGTGCATCTCTCGTCTTCCCGTACTGTGCGGTGGGGCCGGGGGCCGCCCGGCCGGAGTGGGATCGCCCGGGCTCACGGAATCCGCAGGAGCATCGCGCCCCAGCTGAAGCCGCGGCCGATGCCGATGGTCGCGACGAGATCGCCGGAGCGGATCTTCCCCGAGCGCAGGTTCTCCGAGAGGCAGCTGGGGATGGAGACGCTGGAGGTGTTGCCGCGCTCCTGGATGTTGGTGAGGAGCTTCTCGCGCGGGATCTCCAGCGTCCGGCACACCTGGTTGATCATGTTCAGGTTGCCCTGGTGCGGCACGAACCAGTCGATGTCGTCCACCGTCAGGTCATTGCGCTCCAGGATCTCCCGGCCGACATGGGAGAGCAGCTTCGGGCCGACCGCACCGACCTCCCGGCCGCGCATCAGCATCTTGTCGTTCTCGTCGATGTCGAAGGCGTCGAAGTACGAGCCGTCCGCGTGCAGCGCCACGTCCAGCAGTCCGCGCTCCTGCGTGTCCGCCGACCAGACCGCCGCGGCGGCCCCCGCCCCGAACAGCGCCGAGTAGCGGTAGTCGAAGTTCAGGATCGGGCGCGGGTTCTCCGCGCAGACGACCAGCGCGTTGCGCATCCCGAGCGCCGGGAGCATCGCGGCGGCCGTGGCGGTGCCGTACATGAAACCGGCGCAGGCCACCGAGGTGACATCGAAGCAGGTGGCGTGGCGCAGCCCGACCTGCTTCTGCAGCGGCAGCGAGATGTCCATGTAGTTGTTGGTGGCGCTGGAGGGGTTGGTACGCGGCCGGGTGGTGGAGGTCGTGCCGATGACGAGATCGATGTCGTCGGGGCCCAGACCGGCGGCGGTCAGGGCGTCGTCCACGGCCTTGGCCGCCATCTCCACCGCGCGCTCCTTCTCGTCGGCCGGCCAGTGGCGGCTGACGATCCCGGTGTTCTCGCGGATCCAGGCGTCGTCGATGCCCAGCGCCTCGATCTGCTCGAAGTGGGCGTTGGTGATCGGCTCGCCGGGGAAGTAGTGGCCGATCCCGGCGAGTCGCACGGGGGCGATCGCGGTGGGCGGCAGGGGGCGGAGATGAGCCGTCGCCGGGTCGGGGACGGTGCCCGTGGTGGTGGTCGTCATCGGTAGAAGCCTTCCGGGTCCATGGTGCGCAGGAGCGTGAGTTCTTCGGTGGTGACGGCCTTCTCGTCGGTCAGGAAGCCGCTGACGCCCACGGCCCAGCCGGTGAGTTCGCGTACGGCTGCCTCCGGCCCTTCGGGGAGGTCCTGCGCGCTGCGGCCCCGGCCCGGTACCGGCGGCAGCCAGCTCGTCAGCTCGAAGGCGGTGCCGCTGCCCGGCCGGGTGAAGCGCCCGAACTGGCTGACCACGTCACGGACCCGCAGGCCCGGACTGGTGAGGTGGGTCAGCCGCGGTACGTAGCGGCGGGGCGAGGCGACCGCGACGACCACGCAGTCCACGGAGGAGGCGATGTCGTTGGCCCCGCCGGATCCGGTGATCCAGCGGCCGTCGGGCAGCAGCGTCGTGTTGATGTTGGCGTCCGGGTCGATCTCCGCGGCCGAAAGCACGCCCAGGCAGCGCGGGTTGGCGGCGACCGCGCCGCCCAGCGTCTCGGCGACCCCCGCGAGCATCTGGGAGCGCTCGGCGTGCCGCTGGCTGAAGAGGAAGACGTCGCCCGCCTCGGGGTCCATCGACTGCAGGCCCAGTTCGGCGGCCACCTGCACCTGCACGCCGTCGCGCGCCAGCAGCCGGGCCGCCAGCCACGCGGACATGTGCGAGGTGCCGATCCCGGCGAGCAGCGTGTCGTAGCCGCGCTCCCGGACCAGCGCGGCCACCGCGCGGGCGCCGAGCACGATGAGCTGCTCCTGCTCGGTGGGCGCGCCGGACCCGTCCGCCGGGGTGCGCACCTCCTCGGGGGTGCCCGGGGGAGCGGGGAACACCAGCGAGGTGCGGCGCCCCGCACCCAGCCGCTCCACGTAGTCGGCGTGGCTCTCCACCCCGCCGACCCACTCCTCGTACCAGGCGGC